>CAZXAC010000066.1:0-11747 GCA_964638335.1 uncultured Lentisphaera sp.
AAATCCGTTCTCGCATGTTCATTTCTTTCATTAACTCTCCTCGTTATAATTTTTGGCAAAGTCAAGACAATAAATCGCTGCTTGAATTATTCCATACCACCGTCATCGGGTAAACCATAACGTTTTTTCCATTTTTCTATATTCTTTTGCTTAAGCACTTCTTTTTCAGCCATTGCCTTATGGTCAGCATCAGGATGGATGTAAGCCAGGCGGCCTTTGGCAGGATTGCGTATGTTGCTTTCATTTATCGAGTATGGAAAAGCCTTTACGAGCTTTTCTATTTTGCCAAAATTATCCCTCATTTTCTGCTTTGTCTCAGGGGTATCTTTGCCTGCGAGAATTTCTTTGACAAAAGCCTGGTTTGCGGTATTCAATTCTAGGAATTCGAAACCGGCCTGGACAAATGCGACTCTTGCCGCATATTCTGGTGGAGAGTTCTTGACCGCGTCTTTGGCTTTCTGCAATTGTTCACGGCATTCCGAAAGGAAGCTCTCCGTATAAACATCAAGCCACTGTCGCTTTTCCTTCGTAATAATTTGCCTGCTATTGTCAAGCAATGCGTAGTAGGCTCTGATGTTTTCCGCCGCAGGCCCGAAACCTGAATAATACTCTGCAAGAATCTTCTCAGGGTCTTTCTTACAATCCCAGCCGAGTTGCGAAAGCAGGTAGTATTCAGGACCTTGTGTAGCCCAGTTCAATGAGATCTGATCTATGTACATGCCGATAATCCCGGTCGGGCAAACAGCCTTCATTGCCTTGATCGTGCCGCTAATATTGGGAGGGCCCCCCGATCCCGAATTGGCGAAATTGCTCAAATTGGGACGCCAGATTTGGTTCTTGGTTACTTTTGCCCAGTCGAAAACAGTCTGCATTGATGTAAGGGTGGGCGATTCTGATAGCTTTGCATCTGGATCTGCAAGACAGTTCGCAACGTTGACAACCATCACATTTTCAGCGGGCACTGTTTTTATAGGTGCCGGCCGTGACGGACCATAAGCCAGGGTACAAACATAAAAGTTCCTGTCAGGGTATTTTTTCTTCAGCATTTCCGCCAGGGTATTTGCCAACCTTACCTCCCTGTCAGAAAGCGCATAATACGAAACAAATGATTCTGACTCATCTTTTGTATTGCTCTTTTTCTGGTAATAGAAAATGCGTTTTTCCGCTTCGGTGCTGTCCCATGCCTTACAATTATCACAGAGGCAATGACCATTCCCGGAGCTATCGTTGGCGGCACTGCTAAAAGCGATTTTATGCGGGTTTTTAGCGATTGCTTCATCAACATCAGCCAGCCACTGATCCCAGACTTTGGGATTGGACACACAGACCTTGGCATATTCTGGTTTACCAACAAATTCTCTTGTTCCGTCCGGGTTCAGTCCGAAGAACTCAGGGTTCGTCTTGCCGAAGCGCTTATACCAATCTGCAAAACCGTGATTGGCCGGTACGTAAAGCGAGTCAAGCTGCAGACGATGTCTGCGCACCCAGGCGCCAGTTTCTTTTTTCGGATCTCCACTTTGCCTGTATAAGGCCAGTTGACAAAAGATACCGCCACGAAAGCGTATTTGGGGCGCATAACGAAATTCCATCTTATTTATTGCGAGACAATCTTTTTTTGGCACAACTTCGCCTAGCTGGCCGGGCCAGAGCCAGAGAACGCCGAGCTGATCATGTATGAAAGTATAGACCGCATTGACAGTGCCATATTCGAACTGATAACCTTCCACATCACGATTGGCAAATTGAAAGCCTACCCAAAAGCTTAAGCGGTCTTCTTCGGTTTTTCCTCCTTTGATGCTGAAACATTTCGGATCCCATACATCCCGTCCGACAATCGCAAGATTTTTCCCATCGCATTTGATCAGGATTTCTTCTGGTTTCTTGAAATCAAAATCAGTGCCCGGGAATATCTCCTTGAGTTTCGACTGAAACCCGACCCATATCGCGTGTTCCGGAACTGGATCCGGCACTCCCTCGATGATTTGCGGTTTCACGCCACCTACTTTGCCAATGTATTCCGCCAGATCATTCGCCGCAATCTTGGTGAAAAAAGTCGGATTTTCCGGCAGAATTATCGGTGCGAGACTCGCACTGTTTTCGACCAGTACCATTTCTCCAGAATCCGGCGTTTCTGCGGCCTGGACGAATGGGTTGACGGTAATCAGAAAAAACCCCAGCATAATTCCGAGTCTTCGTGCGATTTTGAACATGTATATTCTCCCATTTTAGTTTATTTAAAAATTTGTCCTAGGCCGATTCAAAACTAACATTTTGAAATTGCCTCATCAATATTATGTTATTTGTATCATAGCCTAGTATGCATACACTTCAAGATCTAACCTGCAAGCCTTTGCAAGGTTGAAAAGAAATCATTTCTGTATCCTAAGCAATTGTGCACCATGAGCCGGTACATTAATTGATAAACGATCACGGATCCTTCCTATGTCGCGTCTCTCCCACAAGTTGCGTACAGCTGCTGTCCCGGAGATTCCTAGCAGACTGAAATCCAAAGGGAACTCATCCGGGCAATCCGCCAAGTTGAAAAGCCCGACCGCAAAACTGCCATCGGCAAGAGGCCGGGACCATGCCCGCCTGTTGATTTGAGGGAGGTCAGAACCCGATTGCTGGCTTCTGTGCTCATAGAGCCGTATTGCCGGTTTCCCGAGCATATCTTGATTTACCGCAATCACTTCTTCATTTCCGAAAAGCCTCAATTCGAAGTCATTCACTAATGAAAGATCACAGCTCAGCATCAGAGGTGACGGATAGAGCACCCATGCGGTCATATTGGTAATTTGTTCATCTTGTGTAAGCCTATTTGGACGACAGCTTGTCTCCGTACTGAAGTCGTACAAAGAACCAAGAGGCAACATATCCAAATCACGCCAAGCGCCAGGCCCAACGTAAGGTCGCCAGTTTTCCTGATAGAATTCGTCACGTGATAAAAACGCATTCCTTACCACGCTCGAATAGGTGTCATGTGTGTCATTGATTCCACGCCATAGATGTGCCCACTTCCGAAAGACATCAACGTGTTCGATTCGTGCTTGGTTGGTAATACTGAACAATATGTCGCGATTCGCAGACTTAAGCACACGCCCCATTCGCTCCGTTGAAACCGGATCATTGGGACACCAGTCGTACTTGAGATAATCCACTCCCCACTCCACCCATTGTGCAACATCCTCAGCTTCGTGCTTATTGATTCCCACATATCGGCCATCCGGTATGGATCCAGGTTTGTACAACGGATCAGGATCCCCAGACGAACAGCCTGTCAAGCGGTCAACTCCCCACTCTTCAAGTACTTTTTTATCCGTGCGTCCCCAAGCAACTGTCCAAGGAGTCGAGTAGATACCAAACTTCAAGCCTTTGGCATGAATGTAGTTTGAAAGCGCTCCCATATCCGTGAACTTACGGTTGGGCTGAATTGCGTTGTATTTGCCACCGCGGCGCCCCTGCCAACATGAATCAATGTTGACATAGCTGTAACCACGGGCGGCAAGGCCGGTTTTTACAAGGCCGTCTGCGGCCGAGCGCATTTTATCTTCGTCAACAGAGCGGTCCCAGGCATTCCAACTGTTCCAACCCATGGGCGGAGTCAAAGCCAGACCCTTGCCTATGGCTATGCAGAATTCCTTCTCCGCCTTGCCATGACGATTCTCCGCCCACAGCAGTATCTGATACTCGCCGTCTTTGGCGACCGAACCAGTGATCTGCCCGCTTGCAGCGTCCATACACAGTCCGGCAGGCAATCCCTCTGCGGAAAAGCGTATTGGCCGTTCTCCGGTCGCTGGAACAGCATAGAGAAACGGTTTTTTTGCAGACGCTCCATATATGTCCGGACCATTGATTCTTGGAGCTCCCTCATTCCACTGTTCTACAGCAGCCAATTTGACTTTTGTTTGCATAGATTTTTATCCTTTATTTAATACCCAATATCCTTAGTGTCCCCAATAATTTTATCGGCGTCGGTGGATTCCGACTCCGATGAAAACATTTTGAACAATATTGATTTATTTTAATGACTGCGTTCACTCGAGCCCTTCATCTATAACCTTTTTCGCCTGACGTTTTTTGTTCTTCTCCTTGGCAAGACGTTTCTCCTCCAAGTCTTTGTGGTCCGCATCGGGATGAATGTATGCAAGGTTGGCTGCTTTGCCTTTAAGCACCTCTTTAGGTGGAAATGCCTCTGGATACTGCTTGGAAAGATTTTCCAGTTTAACCCAGTTTGCACGCATCGCTTCGCGGATATTGCCTGAATCCCCGTCCGAATTAATCAGTTTTTTCGCGAATGCCTGGTTTGCTGTATTGATCCGTAAATACTCAAGGCCAGCGCGTATGAATCCTATCCTTGAAAGAATTTCCGGATTGTCCTTGGCCTTATCAGTTGCCTTTTGCATAACCGAATCCGCCTCGGCAAAAAATGCATCGGAAAATACTTCAGCCCATTCTTTCTTGTCTTTTACCATGTCTTGCCGCGCCTTGTCCATCATATTCAGGTATGATTTGATTTCATCTGCCGCCGGACCGAACCCGGAAGAGCAAAATTCGTCCAGAATCTGATCCGGATCCTTCTTTGGATCCCAAGCAAGCTGGGCCATAATGTAATACTGAGGACCCTGGGTGCTCCACCAATTCGGAACTTGATCAATAGAAATTCCGAGAATCCCTGAGTTGACAACACGCTTGAATTCCGTTTTCGTACCTGTCAGATTCAGGGGACCGCCAGTAACCCAGTTGGCAGGGTTGCTGGTGTTCGGACGCCAGATCTGGTTTTTGGTCAGAGCCAGCCAGGCATCGAACTCTTCAATCATTTTGGTCTGGCGGGGAGAGCTGGTGTCTATCGAGTTAGGATCGGAAAAGAAGTTTGATACATTTGAAATTACTACGTTTTCACCTGGTTTTTCACGCAAAGGAGCTGGCCGGGAATACCCGTATGCATGGATCAGCACCTTGTAATCCTTGTCAGGAAAGCGTTCCTTCAGCTTCTGAGCAAGTATGTTTGCGAACTTGACCTGGCGGTCTGACAGGGCGACGCCTTCAATCGGCTTTCCTTTCTTGTAGTTCCATATTCTCTTTTCAGCGGTCGGAACATCCCATTTCCTGCACTCTTCGCAGCAGCATATGCCCATCGCATAACCATCATTTGCCGCCGCATTGAAAATGTTACGATCCGGATATTGGGCGACAGACTCCTCAACGTCCTTGATCCACTGGTTCCACACAGCCGGATTCGACTCGCAAATCTTGGCATTTGCAGGCTTATCCTTCCATGTTCTTGTACCATCGGACTGCATTGCAAAATACTCGGGATGTGTCTTCGAAAAGCGATCGTACCAATCTCCAAAACCGTGCCCTGCCGCCGGTGCATACAATGAGTCAAGCTGTACTCTCTGTCTGCGTGACCAGTCGCCTCCCGGCATTCCTGGCGCGCCATCCTGCCTGAAAATTGTGATCTTCGCAAAAATACTTTGACGCTGCCTCAATACCGGGAAATATCGCTTCTCAAATGGCTTGAGACTTATGCTGTCCTTTTTCGGAACGACTTCACCAAGAGGTCCGGCCCATAACCAGCGGACTCCCAGATAATCCTGCAGAAAAGTGTAGACCGCATTGACAGTACCATATTCGCTCTGATACCCCTCGACGTCCCGGTTGGCAAACATGAAAAAAGTCTTCCCTTTTGCCCGTTCCTCCTCTGTCGCGCCTCCCTTCACGAAAGAATGCTCCGGATCCCAGACATCCCGTCCGACTATGGCAAGATTCTTGCCATCGCATTTAATAAGAATTTCTTCCGGATTCTTGAAATCAAAATCCGTACCGGGAAAAATCTCCTTGAGCTTCGGCTGGAACCCGACCCAGATCGCATGCGGAGGAACAGGCTCTGGCGCCCCTTCGATGATTTCCGGTTTAACTCCGCTGGCCTTGCCGATGCAGTCGGCGAGATCATTCGCCGCAATCTTTGTGAAATAAGTCGGCTCTTTCGGCAGAATTATCGGGGCCAGGGATGCCTTGTCCTTGGTCAATACCATTTCTGCGGAATTCGCAATCCCTTCAACGCCAAGCCCGCAAACTGACAACGTAAGCAGCAGAAACGCGAACAGCCCTAGAAATCGCTTTGACCTCATAGCAGAACTCTCCTTTTTTATTTGAGTCATACTATACTTGGGCTTGCGATTGATTTCTTTGGCTTGCGAGATTTTTATGTATCATAAACGATTACAGCAGATATAAATCTTGTTGATCGGGCCCTGCTCAACCGTTTTTATCCAAGGCAAAAATACTTATTCCAATCTGTCTTTATTGGCCGAATCGGTCCCAGCAAACTCAGATCTAGACCGCTTATTTTCTTGATGTAATCCTACGGATAACCCGTAGAACTCACGAGAAATGGCGGGGCGTCCTGGACAAGAATGATCGGCAATGGATTGGCACCATCCGTCAACAAAAATGATTTTTTGTGTACTGGCTCTAGCCTAGGATACATACATTTCAAATCGAACCCGCAAAACATTCGCAAGATTGAAAAGAAATCAGTTTTGTATTCTCAACAATTGCGCCCCGTGGGCCGGTACATTAATTGATAAACGATCACGGATCCTTCCTATGTCGCGTCTCTCCCACAAGTTGCGTACAGCTGCAGTTCCGGAGATTCCTAGCAGACTGAAATCCAAAGGAAACTCATCCGGGCTGTCCGCCAAGTTGAAAAGACCGACCGCAAAACTGCCGTCGGCAAGCGGACGGGCCCAGACTCGCCTGTTGACTTGAGGGCGTTCGGAGCCCGTTTGCTGACCCCTTTGCTCATAGATCCGCGTGGCCGGTTTTCCAAGCCTATCTTGGTTGACCGCAATCACTTCTTCATTCCCGAAAAGTCTCAGTTCGAAATCACTAAGTCCAGAAAGATCACAACTTATCACGAGAGGAGAAGGATATAATACCCAAGCTGTCATATTCGTTATCTGTTCATCATGTGATAATCTATTGGGCTGGCAATTGGTGGCCGTGCCGAACGTAGGGCCCAGTGCAAACATGTCCAAACAACGCCAACTTCCAGGTCCGATATGAGGCCTCCAGTACTCCTGCCAGAAATCATCTGCAGAAAATGCATTCAACACCACACTCGCATAGGTGGGAACCATGTCATTGATTCCACGCCAGATATGTGCCCATTTCCGGAAGGTCTCAATGTTTGCCAACCTGGCGTGACTACATAAACTCAGCACTATGTCTCGATCCGCCGCCTTGAGGGCTCTTCCCATTCGCTCCGTTGAAACTGGATCAGTGGGCAACCAGTCATACTTGAGGAAATCCACTTCCCATTCCACCCATTGCGCCACATCCTCGGCTTCGTGTTTATTGATGCCCACGTAGCGGCCATCCGCCAGAGAGTTGATCTTGAATGCTGGATCTGGTTCCCCGGAAGAACAGCCTGTCAGTCGTTCGGCTCCCCATTCCTCCAATAATTTTTTATCTACTTGTCCCCAGGAACTTGTCCAAGGAGTCGAGTAGAGCCCAAACTTCAAACCGCTTGCATGAATGTAGTTTGAGAGAGCTTTCATGTCCGGAAATTTGCGGTTGGGCTGGATGGCATTGTGTTTGCCGCCGCGACGTCCCTGCCAGCCGGCATCAATGTTGACGTAGCTGTAGCCGCGGGAAGCAAGTCCGGTCTTTACAAGCCAGTCTGCTGCCGAGCGAACTTTGCTGTCGTCAACAAAACATTCCCAGGCATTCCAACTGCTCCAACCCATAAGCGGTGTCAACACCAGCCCCTTGCCTATGGCTATGCAGAATTCCTTTTCCGCCCTGCCATGACGATTCTCCGCCTGCAGCAGTATCTGATACTCGCCGTCTTTGGCGACCGAACCAGTGATCTGCCCGCTCGCAGCATCAATCCGCAATCCATCCGGCAGTGCCTTTGCGGAAAAGCGGATCGGCCGTTCTCCTGTCGACGGCACAGTGTATAAGAACGGTTTTTTTGCCGAGGCTCCATATATATCCGGGCCATGGATTTGTGGAGCTCCTTGATCCCATGGTTCGAGAGCAGCCAAGTTAATTTTAGCTTGCATAGATTTGTCCTGCCTTTTTACGTTTGTTTTTCTGTTTATTTAGTTGAGCCGATTTAAAGCTCTGAAAAGTTCAGAGTTTTGAAATCATCTCAATATACCTTATTCCAATCCATCGTCGATTTCATTTTCTTGCTTATTAACTTTATTTTCAGGGGCCGGATCTTTTATCTTAATGGGGCTTTCTGGCTCCTTAGGTTTATCATTCTTAGGGTTTTGTTTTAGCTTTTTGGCATCGGCGGCAGCCTGTACAGCAACCTTTTTTTTCTTAACCAAGTCCTGAGCCTGAGCCTTGGTAACACAGTCAGGATGTAAACCCACCATCCTTGTCCCTGGCTTTAAAAAACCCCAGTTTATCGCCAGGGGATTGACTTTAGAGTTATTCTCCATCTTCACCCAGTTATCCAAGACCTGCTTTTTGAGTGCCTCGTCTTTCTGACCGCCTTCAACGTATTTATCCATGAGCTGGAACGTGTCCATGACGATTTGGGTGTGATCAAGTCCAAGACGAAAAAAAGCCACCCTCTTGGCGTATTTGCCATCGGCAGGTCCTGCCTTTTTTGCGGCCGCATCAAGATAGCCATAAGCCTTGTCGAAAAATGCCTTGTTGTAAAATTCGACAAAGTTCTGCTCTCCCTTGACCATTTTTTTCTCTTTCCTGTTTTTCATATAATCCATGCGCGTACTTTCAAGCAACTCCCAGTAGGCCTTCATTTCCGCGCTGACAGGGCCGAAAGCGCGGCGGTAGTAGTCTTCAAGAATGGCCTGCCCATCAAGGCGTGGATTCCAAGTGAGAAGTCCCATGAGATAATACTGGGGTCCCTGCGTCGCCCAATGCTCCCAGACCATGTCTATGTATATGCCCTTGCAATTCATATCAGCTATGAGCTTCCATGTCTCCATCGTCTCTTTCATGGCTATATCAGGCAGTCCATGCCACCAACCGACCGGATTTACCGCATTCGGGCGCCAGAAAATATTTTTTGTAACCTTTCCCCAGCCCATGAACTCTTCCAAATGTGTTGATCCCTTCTGTATTGATGCAATGTCCACGGAATCACGGTCTATGAAGAAATTCGAACACGACCCTATGATCACGTTGTCAGCCGGTTTTACCCCGACAGGTGCAGGGCGCGAATGACCATATGAAAGCATATAAACATAATAGTCCTTGTCGGGATAGCGTTTCTTAAGCGCGGCTGCGCAGAGGTTTGCGAACGTCACATCGCGGTCGGAAACTGCAGGGCATTCCTTAACGATTCCTTTCCAATTGAATTTCCGCAGTTCAGCATTGGGATTGTCCCAGTCCTTGCAATTCTCGCAGACACAGTGCCCAGTGGCATAATCGTCCATGGGCGAGGCGTTGAACACAGACTGCAGAGGATTAGCTTTTATCTGCTCCTCAACGCAGGCAAGCCATTGCTCCAGCACAGCCGGATTGGACATGCACATTTTATAGTTTATCTTTTCGGTTTTGTTGGGATAGTTGCGGGTACCGTCAGGCTGCAGAGCAAAATATTCCGGATTGCTCTTAAAAAAGCGTTTTACCCAGTTGTCAAATCCATGGCCTCCGGTAGACTCCAACGAATCAAGCTGAAGGCGATGACGCCGAGTCCAATCTTGAGAACGCCCTGCCCTGCTTGGCGCATCCAACGATGAATGGTGAAACAAATTTCCCCTGGCGCGTATCTGTGGATGATATCGGTAGGTAAAGGGTGCCAAGGAGATTGTAGGGCTTTTTATCACATCCTCGCCCAAGTCCCCGGGGAAGATCCAGCGGACATTGAGATAATCCTGGATGAAAGTATAAACAGCGTTGATCGTACCGTACTCCATTTGTTTGCCGTCAAGTTTACGCCCGTTGATTTCAAGTTTGAGCGTCTCCGGCGTCCAGAAACCACGGCCTGTTATGGCAATATTCTTATCATTTGCGACGATCAGTATCTCCTCATGATTTTTGAAATTGAAATCAGCATCCGGGAAAAGCTCTTTAAGCTTGGGCTGGTATCCAACCCATATCGCGCTCGCCGGGATCGGATTCGGCAATCCCTTCAATATCTCCGGCTTCGCCCCGCTGATTTTCTGAATGTAGTCCGCCAGCTCGTCTGTCGCCCGCACAAGATAAGGCGGGGCATCCTGGACAAGAATGATCGGCAGGGGATTTGCTCCATTTTTTACCAACGTAAGCGTTCCTGTGGCCTGGGCGAATGAGCTGATGGCAATCAGAGCAAGCCCCAGCGAAATTCCGACTTTTCGTGCGATTTTCAACATGGAGATTCTCCTATTTCATGTATTTTTTTTGAACCACTTGATTATCTCATCGGCTTCCTTTTGAGATTTTGCCTTGAGGCTGAAGGCGAGCCCGACCGGATTCAGTTCCTTGTAGTGCGCTTTGACGGCATCAAAATCCCAGTCACCCAGCCACAAAAGCTTGCCTCTGGACTGAATCTCCTTCAAGACTTCAGGCCAGCAATAAGTCTTCGGATTTCCTGCGCCCGGTTGCCATTGTATTGCGTCAAGCCCCTTTAGAGCACATATTTTTGGTAGATGTATCAGCTGGCCTTTGCCGTCACAGTGGTAAACTGAGTGATCAAGGACTGAAATCTCTTTTTCCAACATTGGCAATATGAACCTCTCAACATGTTCCGGACCAAGATTATAAATATAGTCAGAGGCAACCGTCTGAAATGTCCCCTTTGAGAATAGGTTGATCTGGCTGCAACTTCCACGCCTTTTGGTATCGTATATTTCGCTCACATCCTTCATGACTTTTTTAAAAGCTTCGGATATTTTCAGCAGAGCCTTCTCAATCTCCTCCGGACAATCATAGAGATCGAAGAATACGTCTTCAGTTTTCTTTACAGTACAGATCGCATCAAAGTTGCTGTGGAGGTCGGGCATTTCAATCAGGAACTTTCCTTCGCTGAACTCCGAGGCTCTTTTCATCATCTTCTTGAACCTGTCATAAAGACTTCCCTCATTTTCCTTTAGCGACAAATCGGCCACCTTCCAATCTTCTACAAAAGGCTTGGACCAGCTGATTTTCTTAGTTTCAGCCAAATAGAGCTCGGCGCCAAGAAATCCGCTGAACTGATCGGCTCCGAAAGAAAGATCTAGTTGCGGGAAGGCTTCACCGGCATAATATGTCGAAGCGCAATTCGCATCCATCTGCTTCAATATGCCTTCCAGGTTCCCGTCATGCGTTCCTGACAAGTAGGGAGGAACAGGCACATACTCGACATTGTCTTTGGGCGCTTGCACCATTACAAGCGGACGGTCAATCATCTCGTGCGCCCAGAAGGCATCAAAGTACTTCATTGAGCGTTCAAAGTCGTTCACATCTCTGAATTTCATTTGCTCTCCCTTGTGCTTAAATAAATATGCGTTTAAAAAATCTGTTTGCATTATACCAAACAGTTTAACATGGCATAAAAGATTTTTCAAGCATAATTTCATGATTTTATGAAAAATAATTTTTGCCAACCTAGTTTTTGAGTTTGGCTATTGTGGCGCAGAGGCGAGAAAACCTACATTTTGCGGTTCAATCGGTCGAAAAGGATTTTAGTTGTTGAAGTTCAATATGGTGTGAACTGCATGCAGTTCACGAAATATACCTTTAAGAATCTGCTGATTGAACCCGCGAGGGTTAGACCATTGCAGCGTATCTGTTTGTCAAGAAGA
>CAZXAC010000067.1:0-11733 GCA_964638335.1 uncultured Lentisphaera sp.
TACGGCAGGTTATCATGATATAAGATTGGAATATTTCGAAGCGACCGGCTCCGGCGGACTCCAGCTTAAATGGGCATATACCGGCCAGACGGCGATCATAATCCCTGAGACTGCATTCTACAGCACTGACACAGATCTCGACGGTCTGCCGGATCAATGGGAGAATTACAAATATGGAAATCTCAGCAATCAGGGCTCCGGCGATGCCGACGAGGACGGATGGACGAACGCTGAAGAATTGAATCTCTACTTCTCCGACCCTTCTGTCGCGCAAAATACCCCTTCTGCGGCTTTAACTCCTTCAAATACCACCGAGGGAAGTTTGATAGCCACTTACTGCCTCATGAACGATAGAGCTTGGACTCAGGTGCCGGACCTTCCAAACCTTCCGAAATACGGCGCGGTTGCCGTATCAGGCATAAACTACCCCAACGCCACAGGCAACTTCGCGTCAAGCGGAGCCGCCACGAATGTTGGAGCGATGTTCAAGGGATATATAAATGTTGATGTCAGCGGTTCCTACAAGTTTTATCTCAGTTCGGACGATGGAGCTAATCTTTACATAGACGGGAAGAAGGTCGTGGACAACGATGGTCAGCACACGAACAGGGAAACTTACGGTTTCGTCGGATTGGAGGCGGGAAAACACGAAATCAGAGTTGATTTTTACCAGTTGGCTTCATATCGCAGTCTGATAATGAGCTATGAAGGCCCTGGAATCACAAAACAGGTGATTCCGTCATCAGCACTTTCATATTCAAATGAATATCTCGCGGAAATGATCGCTGAGGACGATCCCAGTTCCGTCGGAAACAACACGATCAGCGCGTCCACATCCGCCAACGGAAGAATCTCTCCAGCTTCAAGAACTGTCGCATATACCGGGAATGCGTTATTCGAAATAATTCCGGATGCCGGGCATGAAATCCTAGATGTCCTTGTTGACAACGTGTCGATTGGAGCGGTTTCGAGTTATCAGTTCACAGATGTCAGAAGGGATCACACAATATCTGCAACATTCACAACGCAGAAACTTGTCAGATTCATCGAGGGCGCAGGCGGAATTATCAACGGAGTTAAAATTCAGAAACTGAATAATGGAGGAACTTGCTCCCAGGTCATGGCCGCTTCCAACACAGGATATCATTTTGTAAACTGGACCTTGAATGGGGAAGTTTATTCCAATGATCCGGAGCTGACAGTTTCAAACGTTCTGAATGACATGAATTTTACTGCGAATTTCGCAGTTGACCCCGGATTGCTGAGTTTGAATATCTCAGCATCTCCTCTTAGTTCAGGAAATACTTCACCAAGCGGACTTATAGGAGTAATTCCGAACGAGGCAGTTTCTATCACGGCAAGTCCTACGCTAGGAAATTATTTTACAAACTGGACAGGCGCGAACGCCACATTCGGAAATCCTGAAGAGAATCAGACAACAGTAAATCCGAGCGCCGATACGACGATAACAGCAAACTTCATATCAAAACCTCAGTCCGTATTCGGTATGGGAAGCAATCTAGATGGTCGACTCGGTATGGGATCAGACACATCCGTCAATCCACCTCTGGAAATACCGGACAATTATCTTTCCGATATAACAGCCGTTTCAGCAGGATATCAGTATAGCTTGTTCCTGAAGAACGATGGCACCGTATGGGGCACAGGATTAAATGATTACGGTCAGCTTGGTAGCATCGCCTCCACCACAACGCCTGTCCAAATTCAAATTCCTGAACTTTCCGGGATAACCGCTATTTCCGCCGGATACCAGCACAGCCTCTTCCTGAAAAACGATGGTTCAATATTGGCAATGGGCATTAATACCTATGGGCAGTTGGGAAATGGCACCACCACCAGCAGTTCTGTGCCTGTTACCGTAATACATGAGCCGGGTGTGCCGGCATCAGGAGTCATCGCGATTTCAGCCGGAAGATCACACAGCCTCTTCCTCAAGAGCGACGGTTCACTATGGGCGATGGGGTATAATTCAAATGGTCAGTTGGGAGATGGAAGCAACACCAATAGAAATTTCCCTGTAAGAGTTAAAAATGAGTCAGGGGATTATGTGGACGGTGTTATTGCGATTTCCGCAGGGCACTATCACAGTTTATTCTTGAGGAATGACGGTTCCCTCTGGGCAATGGGGCAAAATGGCAGCGGTCAGCTTGGTGATGGAACGGGCACAAACAGAAACGCCGCCAAGCAGATAGTCTCTCTCGGAGTAGTTGCGATTTCCGCAGGCGGATATCATAGCTTGTTTGTAAAAGAAGACGGCTCATTATGGGCGATGGGACATAACGTCTACGGCCAGCTCGGCGACGGAAGCACGACAAGCAGAAATTCCCCAGTTCAAATCAAAAAGGACGCAAATGAATTCGTAAGCGGAGCGACTTCAGTTTCTGCTGGTCAATATCACAGCCTGTTTATGAACAACCAAGGTCTGTGGGCAATGGGATTGAATACCAGCGGACAACTCGGAACTTCAACCTCATCATATTATCCGGTCACCGTGGAAAACAGCGGAAATTCAACAAAATTCTCCGCAGGATGCCTACACAGCCTGTTCTTGAAAGATACGGTGTTTTCTGTCAATTTCATTGAAGGAATCAACGGAACAATAACAGGTTCAAAACAACAATCCATCAATTACAATGAATCAACTCAAACTGTAACCGCCGTCCCGAACGAAAACTACCATTTCGTAAACTGGACTGGTGATATCAGCAGTACAGACAACCCCCTTACAGTTTTAAACGTCACTTCGGATATGGACATCACTGCGAATTTCGCAATAGATACGCACAATGTCACTTTTATCGAGGGGACTAACGGATCAATCAATGGCGAAAAGAGCCAGATCGTTGATCATGGTTCGAATTGTTCGCCTGTAACAGCTGTACCAAATACCGGATATCACTTTGTGGGTTGGACAGGTGATGTGGCAAGTATGGATAATCCGCTGTCCATAAACAATGTCACTTCAAATAAAACAATCACTGCGAATTTCGCAATCAATTCCTACACTGTTACGTTCGCTGAAGGGCAATATGGTGTTGTCACCGGATCAAAAACTCAAACTGTTGACTATGGGGCAAACTGCACACAGGTAATTGCTATCCCAAACACCGGATTCCATTTTGTCAGTTGGACAAAAGATGGAGTTATTTATAGCACTGAAGCGACATTGACAGCGTCAAACATCTCCGAAGACATGAGCCTCACTGCGAATTTCGCGATAAATGATGGCTATTGCCTGCTTGCTCTTTCCGTGTCACCGGAAAACAGAGGTTCTACAACTCCGGGCGGCCAGATCGGAGTTGCACCCGGAGTAGCAACTCAGATTTCAGCAACGTCTATGCCGGGTTATCATTTCGTGAACTGGACAACAAGTTCTGGTACCATCGAAAATCCCGCATCCACTGCAACGACAATTTCGACAACGGAAGATGCAACCGTTACCGCAAACTTCGAATTGAATCCGCAAGGCGTATTCGGAATGGGTAAAAACTTATCCGGACAACTCGGAGATGGAACAACAACTAATAGGATAAGCCCTGTCCTTTCTGTGATGCTAGATGCGAAAGAAATATCTTGTGGCGGAAATCACAGCTTATTGCTAAAAAATGATGGCTCCCTATGGGCTATGGGCGAAAATGAATATGGACAGCTCGGAGATGGAACGACAATAGACAGGGACAGCCCTGTTCAAGTAAAAGATCAATCCGAAAACCCGGTAACTGGAGTAGTTGCAATATCCGTAGGTTACGCTCACAGCCTTTTCCTGAAAAACGACGGTTCTATTTGGGCTATGGGATACGACTATTACGGCCAGTTGGGACGTGGAAGTTATGGATATGAATATAGCAACCCAGTTCCACAAAAAGTTAGGACTTCTTCTGGATATGTTACCGATGCGGTCGCAATATCCGCAGGCAAATATCACAGCCTTTTCATAAGAAGCAATGGATCTTTGTTGGGGATGGGTGATAATCAATACGGTCAGCTCGGTTCTCAGTCGTCGGAAGGCTACGCCATATTGGTCGCATCTTATGTCCCTTCTCCTGTTACTTCAGCTTCTGCGGGAGCAAGACACAGCATTTTTACAAGAAGTAACGGATCCATATGGGGCGTCGGAAGCAACTCTTACGGGCAGCTTGGCCTTGGGACGGGTGTATACTACGCTCAGACTCCTACACAAATCCCAGATCAAACTGGCGTTACTGCAGTTGACGCAGGGGAATATCATAGCCTCTTCATTAAAAATGACGGTTCTGTATACGCAATGGGAGATAATTCTTGCGGACAGCTGGGCGATGGAACTTCAACTACGAGAAAAAATCCTGTCTTAATTACCAGCCTAGATTATACGATAGCTATCTCAGCAGGAGGATATCACAGCCTCTTCCTGAAAAACGACGGCTCACTATATTCTGCGGGACAAAATGATTTTGGTCAGTTGGGCGATGGAACAACTTCCAACGGGTTTAATCCGGTATCAATAACGACTTCTTACGGAGCAACTTCGATTTCGGCCGGATACAAACATAGTATGTTCCTATCCAACGGAGCAAATATAGTAACCTTTGTCGAAGGCCCTAATGGAACAGTTTCCGGCAATAAAACTCAAACACCCGGATACGGCGAATCCACACAAGCGGTTACTGCAGAGCCAAACACCGGCTACCATTTTGTAAATTGGACGGGAAGCATCACCAGCACCGAAAATCCCCTCGTGATAGCTAACGTAACATCAAACATGAACATCTCCGCGAATTTCGCAATAAACAATTATACCGTCACCTTCACTGAAGGCGAAAACGGAAGCATATCAGGAGAAAAAATCCAAAACATTATCCATGGCGCGGATTGCTCCCTTGTCACAGCCGCCCCAGCGGAAGGATACCACTTTACGGGATGGACAGGAGATTATGTCGGCAATACTAATCCCCTCACAATATCAAATGTCACCTCAGACAAGACGATAACAGCCAATTTCTCCAATCTCTATAATGTCACAGCTTCCGCCGGAGAAAACGGTAGCATATCTCCATCCGAAAATGTCCAAGTCCTCACAGGCTCAGACAAAATATTCAATATCATTCCAGACACCGGATATCACGTCGCCGATGTCCTTATTGATGGTGTCTCCGTAGGTGCGGTCACAAGATACAAGATAATAAATATCCAAAAAGATATGACCCTGAGCGCGAGTTTCGCTCAGACTGAAAACCAGTTCATATATGTTGACTGCCAACGTCCGGATGATTCTGGTGACGGATTGAGCTGGGGGGCCGCGAAAAAGACCATATCCGCCGCATTGGCGCTTTGCACTGATAACGATCCAGACATAGACTACAACATAATCGTAGCCGAAGGTGTCTACGCCGGCGAAGGCAACAACTCCTTGCTCTTCGGCGACAGAAACATCCGCTTGAAATCCGACAAAGGCTACCTGGCTACAATAATTGACGGAGAATATTCCAACCCGGGAATATTAGTTGACTCCGGAAAATTCCGCAGAACCTCAATAGAAGGTTTCACGTTCAGGAATTGCCATAGCTCTGAATATGGCGCGGCAATAGAAACACGAAATGCCTCCTCGCCATTGATCAAAAACTGCAGATTCCTGAACAATTATTCCGAAGTCCATGGCGGAGCAATTTACGCTTCCGAAGGAAACCTCTCGATCGATTCCTGCATATTTGAAGATAACTACGCGTTTGTGAACGGCGCGGCACTAATGCTCGATAACTGCGAATATATTTCATTGAAGGCATCAAAATTCTTCAATAATCTCGCCGAATACTCAGGCTCCGCAGTCTATTCCGAAGAATCAGAAATCCAAATCGAAAACTGCCTCATCGCCAAAAATAACACACACTACGGCGACGCGGCGGTATTTGTCGAATCTGAAAATTCCGAAAAAATCGCGAACATAATAAATTGCACGATTGCAGACAACGACACAAACCAATTCGCCGTGTATATGGATGCCGCCTCATCATCATGCGTGAACTCAATAATAAGAGGCAATCAGGGAACTCAACTGAACTCAGAATCCGAAACATCAGTCTCATTCTCAAATATCCCGGACTTCCAGGGAACTGGGAATATAAACGCGGATCCATTATTTGTTGATACTGAAAACAATGATTATCACATAAGCCCGGCATCCCCATGCGTGGACGCGGGCTCAAATTCTTTCGCCCCAATTTGCGATATCGAAGGGGATCTGAGACCTTCAGGAAACAACGCCGATATCGGCGCAGACGAATACATGGAACAGGAGGAAGGCATCCATGTAACGCCTTCGTACATATCAATATCCGAAAACGAAGGAACATCATCATTCGACGTGGTACTCCTAAAACAGCCCGCCTCCGATGTGGTCATCCTATGCTCAGTTGACACATCCGAAGCAAACCTCGATAAATCTTCCCTCGTGTTCACAAATCAAAGCTGGGACATCCCGCAAACCGTCACCATCACTGGAGTCAACGACAATAAGGTGTCCAACCATAGCACCATCGTCACCCTGTCGGTAGATGACAACGCCTCAAGCCAGGAATACGCCAATGTCAGCGACCAAATCCTGAATCTGGAACTCGTAAACGACGATGTGGCTGACTTCATAATCACTCCATCCTCTCTGGAAATAGGGGAAGGCGCGAATTCCGCATTATCTGTAGTCCTCTCAGCCAAACCGGATAACGAAGTATATCTCAACGTCGCCAGCGAAGATAGCCTTAATGCGGGCGTCTCAGTCTCAGAAATAACATTCAATACTGAAAATTGGAACATCCCCCAGCAGGTGACAGTGTCTGCTTTCGACGATAATGTCACCGCGAATAAATACCTCGAAATAAAAGTGTCCATCAATGCGACCCTCGCAACGGATGCCGAATACGTGAACCTCGCTCCAAAATACATCCCAGTATCAATAAACGACGCGGGAATATCTCAGGACAGCGACAGCGACGGCATGGCGGATGACTGGGAATACGAAAATTTCGGTGATTTGTCACAAACAGCCGCAGGAGACTTTGATTCCGATGGACTTACAAACATGCAGGAGTTCTCAAATCATACAAATCCAAACGCCGTTGACAGCGATGGCGATGGAATAAGTGACTCAGTCGAAGTTGCCAATGGCAGCGATCCAAACAAGCTCGATACGGATGGTGATGGAATAAACGATGATGTGGATGCCAGCCCAAGTTCCGCAATTGATTCGGATTCAGATGGACTCCCGGATGACTGGGAAATGTATTATTTCACGAATCTCAGTTTCGGCGGAAATGACGATCCGGATGCTGACAGCATCAGCAACTTGATGGAATTCCTCCTCGGAAGAAATCCGACAAAAGAAGCCCTCGACGATTCAGAGGATATTCTAAAACTAAGAGTCCTTGAACCATGAAAAATGTATTGGAATTGGCATTTTAAAATGGAAGTTCTTTTAAAATCCTAGCTTTGCGTGAAATATGGCTTTGTCTTGGGCGTGTAAAACCCTAGCATAGTCTTAACTTTGCGTCCTTTGCGTCTTTGCGCGATAAACGCATTCGCATTGGCATTCGCATTGGCACTGGAATTTGTCTATTAGCTTTGCGTGGTTGATATTTTTAACAGAATTTAACATATAAAAAAAGGAATTGACAGAATGAAGAAAATCCTGAAACTTTTATTTTTATCTTTGATAATCGTCTTCGCCGGCGGCAATCTCGCCGCCGACGGCGAACAATACGTAAAACCTTACAACGAACTCGTTGAAGCGGTAAATCAGAGAATCGAATGGGCGGAAGCGTTATCCCTTGATTCGATAGACCTTCCTTCGGGATATTCCTATTCTTACCCTGAATACGGTTCGATAGAACAATACAATCTGAAAGTTTCCATCGCTGCTTCCCAGCACGGAAAAAGCTTTTTAACAAAAAAATATCCATGGAACTCAGTAAGCCAGGCAGACCTCCAGTCCATGAGATCAAGACTTCTGGATCTCGCTCAAAATAAATATATACTAGGCTCCAGCACGTCACAGGTCGAAAACGACAGCACATCCGATTGCTTCCCAGCCGCCCTTCACAGCGATACTGAGAAAGCGACAATAATGGAAGGAATTGGAAACGGCCGCGACAAGTTCACAAAGATCCCGGCAAAATATGTAGAAGAAAATAAAACCATATACAGCGCTAACTTCAGCGACGCTCCAATATTGTGGATACACTTCGAAGAAATCGCGGCATTTGTCCAAAAACTCAAATGGATGAAAAAAAGCGCGGCATGGTGCGAAGAAAAGGCGAGAAGCGCCCAAGCCAGCTACCCAGGAGCTACCTCGTATACATATCTGCTTTCAGGAACTGGAGCCACTGTTGAACCTGGAGATGACAGATTGTGGGGCGACGGAATGAGTTATAACTACTTTTTTACAGTTACGTTGAATGAGATCCAAGACTTTTGGAACTCCCGCACAAGTTGGATTGACGACAATATCCCACCATCATCGTCGTGGGCTCCGGTATGGCGTGTCTCGTATGTAACCAATCAAAATCAACCCTTTTATAGTGCTCTGGCTTTAGCGCGTCATTCCGCTAAAATTTCCCTGGAGACAGGAGCCTTCACTTCGGAGAATGGAAAATTCCATGTTGTTTCGAAGAGTACCGATGAAACATATTTTTCTGCTGATATTAATAGGAGCCTAGAAAGTTTCTCCGTGGAATCGGCAGACTCATCCAAAGTATATTCCGCTGCAATAAACCACGATGATTCATACCCTGATGCTGTTTTGACGGAATATGAAGCTGGCAATTGTTACAAGGAAAATCGTTGGCTTAACCCGATATACGTGTATCAGATAGACGACGCCACTTCGCCGGATCTGGTGGACCCTGCCAAAAGCGACAGCTCCTCAGATGGTCTCCTAGACTCCGGTTGCTCATGTTCCTCATGCAAAAACTCATTCGAGTACGAATTCGAACAGCTCACAAAGTGCGCGCAAGTGAAATTCCCCCTCGGAATGTCCGATGGAAACAGCAACGGACTCAGGGTGAAAGCCTACATCGCCGCAAGAGTCAATCCCGACCTGCGGGAAGACAGCTACAGCCTAGAAACACGCGTCGCTCAAGAAATGTCAGGCACTGATCCCGATGAAAATAATAACCCATGCTCATGGAGCTTCGCCAGAGTAATACGTCCCACAGGCACGGAAGTACTCTTCTCTCTCTCCGGATCGTCAAACGGAAGCCCCGACAACGGACACGAATACCGGATCGAAAAGGTGGGAGACTATTACGAAATCAGCTTCCCCTCGCAGGACGGCACAGTAATCCACAGGTTCGGTGGCGCCGGAGGATATGTGGATCAATGCAGGAAAAAGGACGGCGAAGAGGAGATAACCCTCAATTCCTCAGGCGTGGCGCAGTGGCCCGGACTTATCACCACTTACAGCTCAGACCCCGGCTCTAAGATAACAAGCGTAAGCTCCCCCGCGATTACAGCCATCCCAGATTATGAGGATTTCTACGACAACAAATTCTTCGTCGAATCGGTGGATTACTATGACAAAGGCAATCCTCCAAAGGCGATCCAGCGCTTGACCGCCTCAGTATCAGCTTCAAACATCTCAATGCGAAGTTATTACTTCAACGAATACGGCTCCCCTGTGCTGGAATCGCAGAAGACAGTGTCATTCGATCCTGAATCGGGAAATGTCACCGAAGAGGAATTCGGAATAAATGGCGGTGTTCCAAGTGAAACGCCCGCGCAGACCGTTTCCTATGCCGAAACTTTCACGAAGGAAGGCTTCCGCAAAAGCGCCAGAACTGTCGCTGTCGGTGAAAGTGAGGCTAAATCCGAAACCATATACAAAAAATTCCCATGGGGAGAGGAAATAATCGCCGAAATAATCGCCCCTAATTCAGCCTCCGAAAAAAGAACCACATACGCATACTACGAAATTCCATCACAGCTTGGCTACTCCAAGCTGAAATCCATATCGTCCAATGACGGTTCATGGACCCGTTACGAATACGACTCCGCTGGAAGAGAAACAAAAATAATAACCCCATTCGTATCTGGAAGCCTAAATACGGATGCCAATCTCGCGCGCGCCACGGAATATTCATACTACGGCGACCTCAAGGATTTCAGACCCGGATGCGTAGTCCAAAAAGTCCTCGGCGAGGAAGTCTCCCGCTCATACAGCATATTCCAGACAGATGGAAGCATTTCCGTCCGGGCCGCCACTCCCGGTGCAGCATGGGATGCCACCGCAAATCTCAAAACTGAGACTGAAAAATATCCGGCCAGCGAAGGCGCGCCAAGAGCCGGACGCACTAGAAAAATAACAAATCCCGATGGGACAATTACCGTCTACGATTACTCGATCAACGATGGCAAACTCACCACCACCGTTGAATCAGGCGCGGGAAGCGGATATGCCGTCACCGACGGCACAAAAACTGTAACCGTAACTGATGCGAAGGGCAACATGATTTCCTCTTCCTCATACGATATCGCTTCCGCAATCCTACTCTCCTCAGCCACGTATGCACGGGACGCTTTCGGCAGGGCAACTCGCATTGATTACAACGACGGCACATATACCGAAACCGTTTACGGCTGTTGCGGTCCCGAATCCGAACGCGACCGCGAAGGAATTATCACCACAACTGGCTACGATGCCCTGAAACGCGTCACAGCCACCACCAGAGCCGGCATCAGCACTATCTACACCTACGATGTGATGGGAAATGTCGTCTCCACCACCCGCAAAGGCTCCGATAACTCCGAATGCACCAGCACCAACACATATAATGCCGCAGGCGACCTGATTTCCACCACCGACCCCATGGGCAATACCACCAGCTATTCCCAGAATTACGCCGCTCGCACCCGCACCACTACCAATCCCGACACCACGCTGAGCTCAGTCAAGTTGTACGTCGATGGCTCCACCTCCGAAATCTACGGCACCGCCGTTCACGGCGTGAAATACGAATATGGCATCGAATCCGGCGAACTCTACACCAAGTCCTATCCGACCGCCTTCCCCACCCAGTGGACAAAGTCATATACCGATTTCCTCGGCAGAAACTATAAAACCGTCTTCGCCGACGGCAGCGCAAGCACTGTTTATTATGATAGCGCCGGAAGACCTGTCAGGCAGGTTTCCGCAGGCCACACTACGCTCACCGCATACAACGCGAAAGGCGAGATTGCGAAATCCGCAGTTGACATGAACAACAATGGCGATATCGACGAAGAAACCGACAAGGTCACAGCCTATTCGAATATCATCACCTCGGCCAACGGAACAAATGTCCGCCGCCAGACTGTAACAGTCAACGGGGTTGTCACCTCGGTCTCCGATCAGTCCCTTGATGGACTCAAATCATGGAATACTTCCTTTGGTAGGACAAGTTCCTCGGTCACGGTTCTAGGTGCCAATGGTAGCAAGACCGTCACAATCACCAGTCCCGATGCATCCACCATCACCCAGACCTACCAAAACGGTCTTCTGATGTCATCCGCTCATTCCACGCTCGGCACAGCCACCTATGCCTATGACCCGCATGGTCGTCTTGCCTCTTCTTCCCAGAACACCGGTAACGGACTGCAGACCACGTCCTACGTCTACGATAAAAACGATCGGACCGTTCAGATCACTGAAAACGGCACCCGAATCACAAAATACAGCTACGACTCGATGGGGCACACTGTAAAGATGACAAA
>CAZXAC010000068.1:0-11721 GCA_964638335.1 uncultured Lentisphaera sp.
CATGTCAATCTTGTTTGTCAGATCTTCACAGCATCCGTAAGCGGAAAGACCAAATTTGCTTATAATGGGGAGTTGATATTGGAGAAGGAATTCTTCGTGCATATCGGGAGAAACGCATGTGAATTCCTGAGATGCCATGTATCCCCAAATTTGCTTGCGTTTTATCCCGTTTACGTTTGCGGCTGGATCATCAACTTCTTCGGCGTAGGGCATTGCCTGATTCTGGCTTGCTGAAAGCCCCCAGTCTCCTGCGGCTTCAGCCTCGTCATTTGTTTTCATGACTCCATCGGCGAGGAATTTTACAAGAGAATGAAGCCATTCACTATTGTCCATCATGTCCATCATAATATTTTCAATTCCCCTTAGATGCCCGAGAGTGCATGAGAGATCTCCGGTCCACATTCTGTAATAAGGGGCCCTGTCAATATTTATCGTTAATATGTCTCCGACAATATCCCTGATCTTAGCAGCTTTTTCCGCTGTCGCTTTTTCGTCTATCTTATGCCAGGGCATTCTCATCTTCTTGACATCATCAAGATCCTTTATTGGGTAATCTTCCTTGTAGGCGCCGGCCTCTTCAGTTTGATGTTTTACGCCTTTTAGCCCCCAACCCATGCATTCGTGGACGGCTTCCACGTTCAGCCAAGGCTCAAAAATAGAATCATCATTGAAAGAATTCCAGAATATGCGATTGCGTAAAATCCTTTCATATCCTTGCAGTTCCTTGTCTTCACAAAGGCATTTGTAATCAGGCATCTCCCTGAACGCAAAAGAACGGATATATATAAGGGGCTTTTCGCCTTTGAAGCTGTTGTTTTTGCGCCAGAGATCCTTGCGTGTTTTCTGGCATGGCTTTGCCGCAATCTCGGCATAACGTTTCGCCAAATCCCTAAGAATTGAGGCATCTTTGTTCATTTTTGTTCCTTATATTTTGAATTAAATCCTTTTATCTTACAACTCTGCCCGATCCTGATCCACCCATCAGCGCCTCGACTTCCTTTCTTGAAACATAATTCACATCTCCGAGTATCGAGTGTGCCAAACATGATGCTGCGACTGCGAAAGACACAGCAGACTGTTGTGCTGAAAGCTTTTCGTCCATCATAGCAAAGACCAATCCTGCGGCAAAAGAATCTCCTCCACC
Organism: uncultured Lentisphaera sp.; assembly: GCA_964638335.1. GTDB lineage: Bacteria > Verrucomicrobiota > Lentisphaeria > Victivallales > GWF2-50-93 > DYMC01. The sequence goes on from CAZXAC010000068.1 coordinate 1,145, forward strand.
GACACGGTCAACGATATTTCGTATTTCATAAGGGGCGTACTTTCCGTCTTTTTCAGGGGCGAAGCATGCCTTCTTGCTTTTGCAGTCGTAGAGCATGGCTCCCCAGTTGTTGTGTGTGGCGGACACGCTTTCCCTAAGAGTAATTGCGACTTTCGAAACATTAGGAAACTGAGCTGCGATTTTCGCAGCGACGTCCGGGTACTTGGATATTTCCAGCTTTCCTGAATGGACATCTGTGTCGCCTGCGTGAATTCCAAGGATATCTGAAGCGTCCTCTTCATTTGCAATTACAAGGTCGGTGTATGGAAGCATCTGGCGCATGGTCTTTTCAGCCAGAGCTTGTGGCTTTATTGAGGTATCCCAGTTCCAAAGTTTTTTGCGGAAATTCAGATCACACGACACTGTAAGTCCTAGTTCTTTAGCCTTTTTGACCGCGGCTATAGAAGTCTCAGCGGCATTTTTCGATATTGCCGGAGTAATCCCGCTGATATGAAACCAAGTTGCGCCTTTGAATATCTCATCCCATCTGTATGCTTCTGGTGGAGTCATCGAAACTGACGAATAATCCCTGTCGTATGTTACATTTGACGGACGCTGATTTGCTCCAGTTTCAACGAAATAAAGACCAAGTCTTCCGTATTTGACTTTAAGAATATTTTTGGTGTCCACGTTTACTGAGCGTAAAAATGAGATGCAAGCTTCCCCTAGGGGATTATCTGGCAATGCCGTAACGAATGACGCGTTGCCACCAAGTATTGCAACAGAACAGCATACATTTGCCTCCGCACCACCAAGTGTGACATTCATCTTGCCAGGTATGACTTGCGAAAATCGCAAAAATCCTTCTGGTGCCATACGTCCCATCAACTCTCCGAAACCTACAAGTTTTCCAGCCATATCAGTATCTCCTTTATTTTTTCATTTTGTTAATCGATTCGACGGCAATTCGGGCTTTTTCGGTTATGCTGGCCCATTTATGTTGGCTTATCTCCTCGCGTTTTGCGATCCAAGATCCGCCTATAGCTGTTACAAATTTACTCTTTAAATAGTCTGTAAAGTTTTCCTGATTCAATCCCCCTAGCGGAACGAATTTCAAACCCAGATGCGCATACGGAGTAGCCATGCTTTCAAGGTGCTTGAGGCCACCTCCTGTCTCAGCCGGGAAGAATTTCAGAATGCGGCATCCAAACCCCAATGCCGCTTCAATATCTGATGCGGTGGCTATTCCGGGAATGAATGGAAATGATTCTTCAACGGTCTTTTTGACGACGATTGGATTCATTCCTGGTGCCAGACCGAATACAGCGCCGGCGGCCTTGACTTCTGAAACCTGCTCAGGAAACAATATTGTTCCTATCCCAACTGTCATTTCTGGGAATCCCTTGACTATTCTCTTGACGGACTCTATAGCCGATGGAGTGCGAAGGGTGAGCTCTATTATATTTACCCCCCCCTTTAGCAGCGCTTCTGCCAAAGGTTCGGAATCCTCGGGCTTATCTATCACAAGGACTGCTACGATTCCACTCTTAGTTATTCTAGTTGACAAATCTTCAGGAAAATTGCTTTTTATCACGATGTCCTCCTTGAGGGTTTTAGATTATAAACTATTTCATTTTTACAAGAAAAGGAATTCTCCCTGATATTTTTACGCGAATAGAACGTTTCCCAGACATAATTTCCATTTCTCCTGATTTTTCTGCACTTGCGTTAAATATCCAAATTTCTTTGATGCCATATTTTATTTTAATTTTAGCAGGAATATGTTGCCCGGAAAGCATAGTGTAGGCTATGCTATCTTTCTGATTCAATAGGGACGCAGTACTCATTATGCTGTCAGCAGAGTTTACTATGAGCTCGGCTTTTGCCAGAGAAACGGAATGCTCAAGATAGAATTTCATCCAGCGTTTTATGATAGCCAACTGCGTGCTTGAGCATTTGGGAAGATCAACAGAAAGGGTTGGAACTCCTCCTGAGAATATCTGGGAGCCTAGCATCAGTGAAACATTCTCAGGTTTCTCGTTTCTGTGCCAGTACGCATAGTCGCTCCAGACCGCCGAAGGATACTCGCAGAAAAGTCTTAGAAAAAGGTTTTCCCTCCTGATATAATCGGAGTCAAAAGGAGAATCATTTCCTCGATGACAGTTTGCTAACGGCAAAGTACTTGGAGTGCTATATCTGATCCTGTATTCAATGACGGCATCAGGTTTTACTTTTAAAATCCCATCCCGAATATATTTCAAGAAATCAATTACAGCCGCACCGGTGTTTCCATCTCCATGATCATGTGCGGGATCATTGCATTCAGCCCCTCCCTGATCAATGAAATCCAACTTGATGCCATCGAGTTCATAATCCCTCATCATTCTCTCAACATTTTTCCTTGCGTGGTCTTTTGACTCTTTACAGAAAGGACACAAAACAATAGTTCGTTCTTGGCCCTTTAGGACGCAATACGGTTCCATCCGTTTTCTGATCCTAGAGCGTTTTCCTATTTGCATCGGGGCGCACCAAAGCATTAGCTTAAGTCCGGCTTCATGTATCTTCTTCGCTAGTCCTTTGAAATCCGGGAACATGTCTTTGTTCATTGCATATTCACCGGATTCGTTGATGCATCCAACTCCGGTACAACTTGATTGAAACCAAGAGGCATCAACAAGAACGGTGCCGATTCCAAGTTTTTTTAGGAAAGGAATCTGCTCCTCTAAGTCAGACTGCGTGAACTTGTAAAGATGAGAGTACCAAGAGCACCAAACTGGCTTAAAAGCCCATTCGGGAGCTGGAAGAGGAGAAATATTCTGAATATGCTTAATAAATTTTAAAAATTTTTTGACAGCCTCCGCAAAATGCTGTTTTCCCTGGTAAATTACAAGTGTTTCACGAAAACCTCCATTTTTTCTGCTGCGCGTGAACATGGTTTGCAGAACTTGAATTGGTGCAACTTCGAGGATGGGGCGCTGGTTTATCTTTGTTGAGGGCTTCTGATCCAAAATTCCTAAGACATTCCGATTTAATCCCTCCCGATTGTAATTGCAAATTACCGGAATACTACTATTACCCGCTGATTCGAAACTAAAGTTCAGAGCGACGGAAGTCATCTCAAGCCCTTTCCAACACTGAATGGTTCCAGTCCATGAACGATGAATGTCCACGAAGGGCTGTTGAGCGCTAATATGATATTCTCCTAGCGGACCAGATGGGAAATTAAAATGAACAAGAGTGAAGGATCCTCTTTTTTCGGTAGATATGGATGCCTTCGAAGTTCCATTAATCTCAAGGAGAAACTTCCAGTCTTCAACTTCTATGCTTAGAAGATTGCTTTCTCTGGACTCCGCAATTCCGGTTTCCACCAGTTCTTGAGTTGAAACTTTTTGAACACTCATTAATTCTTTTCCATCTTTCCTGAAAATCATCAATTTCGGATTGTTTTTTACTCTTTGGTAAAGAAAAACAACCTATAGCGCAGCGAGCCAGCCACCATCAACATAAATAGTCTGACCTGTTATGAAATCAGAAGCGCTGGAAGATAGGAAAATTGCCGCTCCAATCAGTTCCTTTGGATCCCCCCATCTGCCGCTAGGTGTCCTTGTGCATACCCAGTTGTCGAAATCCTTGTTGGCCTTGAGAGTCTTGTTAAGCTCAGTGGCAAAATAGCCAGGTCCGATAGCGTTCACTTGAACGTTATGTTTGGCAAACTCCACGGCCATGGCCTTTGTTAGCATCTTGAGTCCGCCCTTGCTGGCGGTATATGGAGATATGGTCGGCCTTGCTCCCTCGCTGAGCAAAGAGGTTATGTTTATCATCTTACCTTTTTTTCTGCCTATCATTTTTTTTCCGACTGCCTTTCCTACAAGAAATGGTGATTTGAGATTTAGTTCGACAACTCCCCACCAAGTCTTGGCATCGAAATCTTCGAAAGGAGAGCGGGCAATCATGCCTGCGTTATTTATAAGTACGTCTATAGGACCAGCCTCGGCCTCAATCTTTTCTATTGCCGCACTGACTTGTTCTTCGTTGGTCACATCGAAGGCGCAAGCGTGTGTTTTTATTCCCTTTTCCGCGAGTTTAGCGGCGGCTTCGGTTAGTTTATCTTCGGAACGTCCGTTAAGTATGATTTCTGCTCCGGCGGTGCCTAGGCCTTCGGCAAAAGCGAAGCCAAGCCCTTGAGAAGAACCAGTTATGAGTACTTTCTTGTTTTCAATGCTAAACATGTTCATGATAAAATTCCTTTTTTTGATTTATATTTTGAAAACAACCTTCATCACATTGTTACCTTTCTTTGCCGCATCGAAGGCGGCAGGAGCCTCATCCAGTGAGTAGGGACGTGATAAAAGTTTTGAAAAATCAATCCCTGAGGACGTCGCTATCTCAATGGCACGGGTGAAATCGAACATCTCGTAGACTCGGACCGTTGTGACGTAAATTTCCTTGAAATTGCAGCGCAACATGTTCATCATAAGCGGTTCCTTTGGATGACTTACCGCACAAATATTTCCTCGGACCCTGCAAAGGTCGGGAGAAAGCATTGACGTGGCGGAAATCCCTACAACCTCGAATACGACATCGGCGCCCCATCCATCAGTGGCTTTCTTCACTTCTTCCACGATATTCTGCTTGTTCATGTCAATAGTTTCCAAACCGTATTGTTTCGCAAGATTGAGCCTGAATTCCTGCATATCGCTGATCATCACTCTTGTCGCACCTGCCTTTTTCGCCATGAGCGCAGTAAGTATTCCAATTGGTCCCGCGCCTTGAACGCAAACTCTGTCGCCAAGCTTTATATTTGACATCCTTACCGAATGTACTGCCACCGCTATGGGTTCAAGAAGAGCTGCGACATCAAGAGGCATTGATTCTGGAACTTTGAAAACTCTATCGGCATCAACGGCTACATATTCCGCAAAAAGTCCCGGCTTGTCTATTCCGTAAAGACCAAGGGTATGGCATATATGTTGAAGTCCGGTTTTACACGCGTAGCATTTTCCGCAAGATATGAGCGGTTCTACGACAACTTTATCTCCCACCTTCAAATTCGTTTTCACGGAAGGATCTATCTTGGCTACTTCGGAGGAGCCCTCATGTCCCATTATCAGTGGGGGCACGACTCTTGGGTGTTTTCCAGCAAGAATATGCATATCAGTTCCACAAATTGACGCGTAATGGTTTTTTAAAAGAATCTGTCCGGATCCGAGGGCTGGAATTTTTTCATCCCGGACTTCCATTGTGTCTTTACCGACATAGACGATTGCTTTCATTTTTATCTCCTTTTAATTTAAATAAACTAATATCTTGGTTTTGTTTAATTGTAAATAAAATAACCTGACTTTAAAATCCGACTATAAGACGATAACGGTCTATTGAGCCAAGAAATGGACAAGATTTTTCAGAAAAATCAAGGGCGAATACGGGTTTTTTGAATTTACGCATGTGACAAGAGCCATAATTGGGGTGAATATTTTCTTCATATAGCGGTACATGGAATTTATAGAAAATGAATATCCAAGATTTTTCAGTTCGTTAAGAGCTGCTATAAATTTGAAGCAAGCCCGATATCTACAGTTGCCGATCTTTCATTTACGTAATCGGCGGCACATATATCGAATACATCGCTAGTATCTTTAATCCATTTCAGCAAGCGCTTGCGCCCTTCGTCAGCGATTTTCGCATATTCTCGGTTTGCTATCAGATTGTTCATTTCCGACGGATCTTTTTCCAGGTCGTAAAGTTCATCAAAATCTGCGGCATTGAAGACGTATTTATATTTGTCCCACCGGATCATTCTCATGGTGTAAATAAATCTGTGACCGTGAAACTCGCTCATAATGTCATCTGGCCATTCCGCGTTTGGATTTTCCACCAATGGGAGAAGGCTTCTAGCGTCGTGAGGAGATTTTGGCTTAATTCCCGCAATATCAAGTGCTGTAGTCGCGAGATCCATGTTAAATACGAATTTCTCGCAGTAGTCACCCTCCTTCCTTAGCCAGGGAATTTTAACGATTTGAGGAATATGATATGTGTCCTCATACATAAAAGGTCCTTTATCCCAAAGTTGTCCATGGCATCCCATTGTGTCACCGTGGTCGGTGCTGAACAGTATTGCTGTTGTGTCTGAAATGCCGAGTTCGTCAAGAGCTTTCATCATCCTTCCGACTTGATCATCTATGAACGTGCACGCCCCCCAGTATTTGGCAATCATCTTTTTCCAGGTTTCTCTGCTTAGGTCTTTGCCTCCGGGATATATCGAGTTGCGGAATATCCTATGGGCTCTTGGCTTGCATTTGAGATCATCATCAAAGCTGTCCCATAGTTGAACGTCTTCCGGAGAGTACATCGAAGCGTATGGTTCTGGCACCACACAAGGATGATGTGGTCCCCAGAAAGACACAAACATCATAAACGGTTTGCCCTCTTTGAGGAAATCCTTGATCATATTGATCGAATAGTCGGCTATGAAATATGGTTCGCAGGCTTCTGGATCGCCACTGTAAGTTCCACATTTCCCGGTAAGTCTCGGCTTCTCAAGCGCAGAAGGGGGAATGCATTCGACAAGGCTTGGCTCCTTAAGATTTTTCTTTTTTATGTACTCCTTGTATTCCTTTGTCCTGAAGGGATGCCCGTAGGCAGGTACGTCCATGCCTCTAAAACCGTATGTCGACGGAACTTTAGATGTTCCACAATGCCACTTTCCAGAATAACCGCAGTTGTATCCCGCCTCTTTTAAGTCTTGGCTTATGAGCCTAACATAATCTGGGAATTCATCGTGAACCTTAGGGTGATGATCGTTGTTGCTGAACAACTTGTGATTGTGCGGATAGAGTCCGGTTAACATCGAAGCTCTGGCTGGAGTGCACAGTGCGCACACGGTATATGCGTTGGTGAAATTCATTCCCTCCGAAGCAAGCTTGTCCAAGTTGGGCGTGCGGCATATTGATTTTTTATTTACTCCCAGCGATTCGAATCGTTGCTGGTCCGTCATTATGTATAGAATATTTTTTTTCATGCATTTACTCTTCATTAAGCCATGGCTACCCTAGGCATCCATATTGGTTCATTTCCCATTTCTGCGTGTATGAATTTCAACAATAATTCAGATTTTAGATTTTTGTGTTCCTTGCTGTCCCAAAGATTTTTTGTTTCGCCGGGGTCGCTTTCCAAGTCGAAAAGCTCTCCGTATTCCTTGCCGTAATATACCGTTATCTTGTATCTTTCATTGATATATGTTTTATGAAATACCGTGGTGGGTTGATGGCGGTCCTCGACTATCACGCTTTCGCGGGCCGAATCTTTGACCCCAGTCCATACGTCTAACTGAGATTTCCCTGTCATAGTCCTTGGCACTTCAATGCCGCAGAATTCCAGAAACGTTGGAGCGAGGTCGGCTATGGACTGAAGACTTTTGCTTATCTTTCCCTCTGGTACCTTGCCGGGCATACGAACAATCATGGGTATTTTTACAAGATCCTCGTAATGGAAAGGTCCCTTGGCTATCAATCCGTGATGGCCGTAGAAATGTCCATGATCTGTTGTGAATACGACAACTGTGTTATCTGAAAGCCCCAGTTTATCCAATTTGTCCATTATTACACCGATATATTTATCCATGAGGCTTGTCATTCCGTAGTATACAGCGATGTTTTTTGCTAGGATTTTCTTGTCCAGCAAATGACTGCCGAATCCGTGGCATATGTTGCCGTCCTTTTCATCATATGACGAGAAGTCTGGTTTTTGCTCCTGGGTCTTTTTGAAATGCGGTGGATTGTTGTCGTGTTCGCCCTCAGATATTTTTGGGATTGTTATTTTTTCTGGATCGTACATGCTGTCCCAAGGTTCCGGTGCTAGGTATGGAGGATGAGGATCAAGAAAACTTGCCCACATGAAAAAATTCTCTCCTCTATTTTTATAAGACTCCATTATGGAACAGGTTCTTTCCGCAATCCACGTGTTGTAATGATATTTTTCCGGGATGTTCCATTTCCATTTCTGGGGTTCAGAGGTTCCGGCCGGCTTGCGGAAACACTCGCGCCAGTTTTTGAAACCTTGTTCTTCCATCCATAGAGCGTAATGTTGTCCGACGTGTGGCTCGTCGCCATGGTTTCTTGCAAGTTCAATGTGTTCAAATCCGTAGAAATCATCCTTGAAGTTTTTCCAAAAACCAAGATCCTGCTGCTTTGGATTTGACTCAAGCGACGGATAATCCTCAGAATCCCTCAATTGTTGAAAGTGAGCCTTGCCTATTAGAGCTGTCTTGTAGCCAGCTTTTTTGAAATAGGTTCCTAGCGTTGGAACATCCTCCGGCAGTTTTGTGCCCAAAGACCACGCACCATGCTGACTTGGAAACATTCCGGTAATTATGGATGCTCTTGTGGGCGTGCATGTGGGGTTAACAGTATATGCCCTGCTAAAGTACGTCCCCTCTTTGGCCATTTTGTCCAGATTTGGAGTCTTTATCTCCGGATTTAAAAATCCAATTGTGTTCCAGTGCTGTTGGTCGCTTGTAATAAGGAGTATATTTGGCCTGGTTTTCACTGTTCCTGCTCTCCATAAAATTTGTGGTAAGTATTGATTTCGAACGGGTGATACAGATAGTACGAAATAAAGAACAATCAAGATTGACAACAAAAGTGGTTTTTAAAACCAAAAATTAAAATTTGCACAATTTGCTGAATATCATATATTCCGATACAAAGCAGTATCGCGAAAATGGCAGGAGAAAATCAATATGAAACTCAAATACCCATCGAAATTCATTTTAAATGTGATAAAGAACGAAGCAAGTGGGGTGAGAGCTGAAAAAATTGATATTGTTGTCCCAACGATTGTCAGACCCAAACAAGAATTTTCAATTAAAATATCTGTTACGGACGAGATAGGCCTTCCTGCAATATCATTTCATGAAAGTGTGGAACTAACTTTGGAACCTGTTGGAACCAAAATTCCGGTAAAGGTAGTTTTTTTTAGATGAGAGCCCGGCGATCGCAACCCTTGAAGGATTTTTCCTAAATGAGCCCGGGTTTGCGCGTTTCAGCTCAACTTTTAAAGGCAAAACTTTCTATAGCAATCCTGTGTTTTGCTCCTCTGGCCGTTTGGACAATATATACTGGGGAGATCCTCACATACACACTGTTCTAAGCAATTGTCATCCAAGCAAATGTCGCTCATTGTTATTCGGCTTGAATGCGGCTCGCCACCTTAGCTTTTTGGATTGGGCGGGTTTTGCGGACCACGTGTCGAATAAGCGCTGCGAGCTTGCTCGTTGGAAGGAGCAAGTTGCGCAAGCAAATGCCTACGATGACGCTCCCAATTTTGTTACACTGCCAGCTTATGAGGCATCCCTTTCCGGAGGGAAGGGAGGTGACAACAACGTGTATATGACAAAATTCCCTTCACTTTTTGTTGACGAAAATGATCAGGGAGACGTTATCTCTCTCTGTAAAGCTTTATCCGAAAAAGCTAAACAGGAGGATTTTGACTTTTTTGTCGTTCCGCATCATACAACCAGAACAGGGAAACATGGTGAGATCCCAGATGAAATTTATCCCGGTAAAAAGATGATGCCGGTAATTGAAATTCATTCGAAGTGGGGAACCTCAGAATATCGCGGGAATCCTGACCCTCTAAAGGAAATACATCACGGACCGAGCTATGCCGTTGACATGTTGAACCGCGGCCTGAGGCTTGGTTTTATTGGTGGAACCGATACCCACAACACCCTTACTTTCATCGGATTTGAGAAGTCTGAACACTTAGCCAGGCTCCCAGGATTAACAGGGATCATAAGCGAAAAACTTGACCGTAATTCAATATTTGAAGCCATCCGGAACAGGCGTTGTTATGCCACTTCTGGGGAAAGGATTTTTCTAGATTTCAATATAAACGGAATTGCGATGGGACAAGAATCTGACAAGCCTGAAAAAAATCGCAAGATTTCAATTAATACCGCCGCGTGCAGTGATATATCCACCGTAGAGATGATTCGCAATGGCGAGGTGCTAAAAACCTATAATCCCAAATCATTTTCATTCTCAGGCAGTTTAGAAGATTCAGAGAGCTTTGATGATATCTGTATAAAAACGCAAAATAGAGGAAGCTTCATTTACTATTACGTGAGAGTGCGTTGTGTGTCGGGTGCGGCGGCTTGGTCAAGCCCGATATGGTTCAGCAATTGATATCGTTAATATATATTCAAATATTCAAATATTTGGACGCTTTTTTCGCGGCAGGGGATTCTGTCGGTGACACTCTTCAAGTATTTCGATTTGTTTTCGAACTTGATCAGGGGTGATCAATAGTTTATCTTGCCCGTATATAACATCGTAAAGGTTGCCATAAATTCTTTTTGTGCCGGAAGGGAAAGATTTTAGAGTGTATCCAACAGCGTTTCCTGTATCCCCATCAAAGCTCCAGCGATCTTCAATCCAGTCCAGTTTTTCTTGAGGATAAGAACGCGCAAGAACCATTTCAAAAGCAGCCTTGTCGGCAAATGTAGCTATTATACCCTTGAATTTATTATTAGTATTTTGCATTACATTCTTTAAATTATCAACTTGATTTTTAATATTTTTCTTTTTATATAGTTCTCC
>CAZXAC010000069.1:0-11538 GCA_964638335.1 uncultured Lentisphaera sp.
TATATCACAGGCATATTCCTTTCTGCGTTGTTCCGAGCTCATCTGGTTTTGCAGGCATCCAACGGTCAGACCGAGGAAGCTGTATACCGCACCCATCCATTCAGAGTCGCGTTTCGCAAGATAGTCATTTACGGTGACCAACTGGCAATTCTTTCCGCTGAGGGCATTGAGATAAAGTGGCATGGTTGCGACTAAAGTTTTTCCTTCGCCTGTTGCCATCTCGGCTATATTTCCCCTATGAAGGGCAATACCACCCATGATCTGGACGTCGTAAGGCACCATGTCCCATACAAGTTCATGTTCGCATACGACTATGGTCTTACCTGTCAGTCTTCGGCATGCGTTTTTAACTGCGGCAAATGCTTCCGGCAGGAGGTCATCGAGAGGTTCCCCCTTCTTGATCCTTTCCCTGAACTCATCAGTCTTTGCTTTGAGTTGTTCTTCAGTCAAACTTTGATATGAACGTTCAAATTCGTTGACTTTGAGAACTATAGGAAGCAGTTTCCTCGCATCGCGCGCGGCTTTTGTCCCGAATATTTTTTGAAGTATTATGTTTATCATAAGTGAGTGCGGAAGATAGCCCGTTTAACGATATATTCAAGAAAAACTCTATTGTATAAATTCGTTATTTGGAATATCCCCTTCTAGTTAAGTTTTACGATAAAACTGTTTTGACTTTTGTTTTCAAGAGAATACATTAAGCGGTGCTTACGTAGTTGTTTTGTAATGCATAATGCTATCACCCCGGAGAAAACTTGAAAAGACTTTGGCTCGTAAGACATGCTGAAAGTTCCGCTCAAACGGGCGAAAGCGTGAGCATAGATTCTCCCCTCAGCAAATTGGGTATATTGCAGGCGGAACAACTCAAGACTGTCTTTGCGGACATAAATATCGATATCACTTTCATAAGTCCTCTGAAAAGAGCCAGGGAAACTTATGAACACTCTGGAATAAACTGCAAAAAGGTGGTGTTTGATTCCCGCCTCCTGGAAGAGATGCCTCCAAATTCATATTCTCCTTTGCTTCCATATGAAGATCTTCCTGCTTATGGCAGACCGGACATACATAACGCTTGGAATTTGGATTCAGCCTCCCGGGCAAAATCTTTCTTGAATGAAATAATTGAATCCACCGAATACGACAGGATACTAGTGATATCACATTCCGGCATTTTGAACACGCTTCTACATTCATTTTTGACCGGAGGCAAAAGCGGAGAAGACCTTTACGTTGGAACAAATAATTGCGGAATTTCAGCCCTCACTATCGGAGCCAAGACAGCACCGAAAAACACCGTCCTCTTTTGGAACAGCATATCACACGTAAGAAAATATCTCGGATACGACCCGATGAAGTGACAGGCTCCACAACTGTTTTACGAATCCCGTTCTTGCCTTCCGATATTCCTCATTTTGCCGGACCATCGGAATTCCACCTCACAGTTCCGCGTCTGAATATTTTGCAATCTTTACCATCTCTTTGAACCCAACTCAGCATTACAATAAGATATTTGACCAACTTTCGCCAATTTTTATAATCCTTGTTTTGCCATCAGAATCGCTCATTATTATCAAAAATTCGGTCCCAGGTCTATCAGAAACTATCTTTCTAGCCAGAGTTTCTCCTCCAACAAATACTGATGTGGACATTGCATCGGCACTGATGGCGTCAGAAGTGATGACGGTGACTGAAATCATTTTCTCCACCGGTCTGCCGTTGGACGGATTTATGATATGCGTAATATGTTTGTCCTTTAGAATTATGTAGCGCTCATAGTTCCCACTGGTCGCCAACGCACGTCCTCCGCTTATCCTAGCCACCCCACATATATCGTCTTTCATCTTGGGGTGCCTTATTCCAATGTCATAATGTTTTTTCCCAGGAGGCGGTTCTGGCAAGACTCTTATATTCCCTCCTAGGTTTACAAGTCCGGATCGGACGCCTAGGCTTTCAATCTTGGCGACTGCACGGTCCACGGCGTATCCCTTGACAATTCCACCAAAATCCAAGGACATATCCGGATTACTGAAGAATATGCTTTTATCTTTTTCATTTAGTATTATCTTCTCAAATCCGATTTTCGCAAGCGTTTCTTCAATCTCCTTGTCTGAAGGGAATTGGTCTCTCTTCCTGTAAAAGCCCCACAGGAGCATCATAGGTCTTATGCTTACATCAAAAGCTCGCCCACTTAGCTTGTGGAATTCTTCCGATTTCTTCAATATATCCCACATCTCATCCGAGCATTTGAAGGGCTTTTTTCCAGCGGATTCATTTATCTTTGTTGCCTCGCCTTCACCAAAAATACTGAAAACTTTTTCTATCCTCTCGATTTCTTTGGCTGCCGCATCAGCCGCAGACGCGAGTCTTTTTGGATCTCCGTAAAGTTTGATTTCCAGCACGGTACTCATCACCGGAATGGAACGTGAAATCGTGTCAATCCGGCTTTTCTTTTTCATTAACTTTCCAACAAGCATTCCTGCTAAAACAATTATCAGAGCGAATATGAAGAATCTAAAAAAAAGTTTGCCATTCATTTTTATGCTCTCGGATGAAATTTTTTGTGGACGGAGATTAGCCTGTTTTGATCGATGTGAGTGTATATCTGGGTCGTCCCGATGTCCGCGTGCCCAAGAAGTTCCTGTATTATCCTCAAATCAGCTCCGTTCTCCAAAAGATGACTCGCAAAGGAATGTCGCAATGTATGAGGGTGTATGTTCTTTGTTATTCCTGCGATTTTCGCAGCTTCCTTCACTATTGCCCATATTCTTTCCCTGTCGAGCACCTTACCCGTTCTCGAAACGAAAAGTTTCGCGTTTGGTTCGGTGTTGGCGCAGAACTGAGGCCTCACCTCTGATATATATTTTTTTAAAAGATCCGCCGTAAAATCAGCTATCGGAACTATCCTCTCCTTTCCTCCTTTTCCAAAGACCCGCAAAAGTCCCTCGTCAAAACGTATGGAGCCTATTTCAAGCCCGGCAGCTTCCGAAACACGTAGACCGCAGGCATATATTGTTTCAAGTATGACCCTGTTCCTAAATTCGAGAGGAGACTTCGTATTCGTAGAGAACGATTTTAGAAATTGCTCCATCTCCTGATTCGAAAGCATGTCCGGCAAGAGCCTCCAAAGCTTCGGAGAATCCATTATATCCGTTATATCTTCATTTATCAGACGTTCGGAGAAAAGAAATCTGAAAAAGACCTTTATGGAAACAAGCCTCCTTGCAACGGTGGACGATTCCATGCCTTTGTCCTTGCAGGCTCCTAGATAGTCAAGAATATTGTCTCTATCCACCTGTCCGGCGGACGAGACCGAATTATTCGACATGAAAGCCCAGAAATCGCTTATGTCCGAGCAATATGATGAGACCGTGTTCGGACTTAATCCTTTTTCGACTCCGATGTAAGATTTGAATAATTCGAGAAGTTTTTCCATATATTTATATTTTTAATTCGGCTAAGATAGGCTATTAGTCTGAAACTTCAACTTTTGGGGAAAAACCTAATAACACCAATAATAAAAAGGAGAATCTAATGAATGCTAACATAAAAAAAACTGTATCTGTAAACTCAAAAATTTTGAAAGATCTTTCACTCAAGATACACTCCAACCCGGAACTTTGTCTGGAGGAGTTCAAGGCCTGCAAATGGCAGTTGGAAATACTAAGAAAACTCGGATTTAAAATCCAAAATCCGTTTTGCGGAATGAAAACCGCATATAAGGCCGTCAAGGGAAAGGGGAAGCCAGCAGTAGCCTTTCTTGCGGAATACGACGCGCTTCCGGAAATAGGTCATGCGTGCGGGCATAATCTCATTGCTCCTTGTTCAATAGCCGCAGCAGAGGCATTCTACCAGGAATTGAAACGGATCGGTGGAAGCGGTTCGGTAATAATCCTTGGAACCCCTGCCGAGGAAGGCAAGGGCGGAAAAATAAGAATGGTGGAGGAGGGCGCTTTTGACGGAATAGATCTCGCTCTGATGGCTCATCCTGATTCGAAAACAAGCGAGTGGCTGGGATTCCTCGCGATACGAAGATTCTTCGTCGAATTTTTCGGACTTTCCGCCCACGCCGCGGCGGCTCCCGAAAAAGGACTTAACGCCCTGGATGCAACCATGCTGATGTTTCATGCCGTCAACGCGATGCGCCAGCACGTAAAGGACGGAAGTAGAATGCATGGAATAGTGAATAACGGAGGCAATGCCCCAAATATAATTCCTGAATACTCGTCATCAACATTCTACCTTAGGGCGGCAACGGAAAAAAACCTAAAGGAAATAGTTTCAAGATTCCAAGACATAGTCAAGGGTGCCGCCCTTATGACAGGGGTTAAATTTAAGATTACCGAAGACAAGGATTCATATAAGGCCGGTCTAACTATAAAAGCTTTAAACGATGAATTTATATCTGCGGCGACTGACGCGGGATTAAAGAATATCGTATCTAAACAAGGAATGGGATCAAGCGATTTCGGAGATGTATCTCAAGTCGTTCCAAGTCTTCACGCTTATTTCAGCGTTACTGATAAACAGTGCCCATTGCATTCAAAAGAATTTCAGAAAGAGGCCGCGAAGGAGAGGGCTTTTGAGGAAATGTTCAAAACCGCCGAAATTCTCGCCGGCATAGCCATTAAATTTCAGTCGAATGAAGCTTTTAGAGCCAAAGTTTCCTCTGAATTTAAGAAAAATCTCAAAAATTGCTCATGAATATTGATTTTTCCGTGGCAAATGATAAGTTGAGCGCCCTAAAGCAAAAAAAATGGAGTTTTTAGAGATGTCCAGACATTCTACCTTGAAATCGAGCGGAAAGATAAAAGTCAAACGCAATGTCCTCAAACGCTATGAAAGAGTTGATATACTCAAAAAGAGCGGCAAATGGAAGGACGGAGACAGAGCTTTCGGCCTGCCAAAAACAAAGTCTGAAGCCTGAGATTTGTCAGCAATCTCGCTTTGCTCTTCCTAAGGATTAAATGCTAAAGCCTGAAATCGGCGATTCTTTCCTTATCAATACATATTCTTTAGGTCTGATCAATGGCGTTAAATTGGCTTCTGTTTCGATATTTCGACTTCAGTCTACCCGGGTAGACTTTTATGCAAATGGTTTATAGTAAATGATTTGATACAAAAAATTTTCTGCGGAGATTTTGTTTGTCCGCTTCCCTTGCCATTGCGAGGCTGAAGGCGAGCTTGTGTTTTGGAGAGAGAAGCAGAACGAAATTTAATAGTTTGCGACATCCTTGGAGCAAAGATCAAAGTCTCGCGCCTTGCCCCTTGCTAAATTAGCGTGAAATATTATTGTATGCCCTAACGTTATACTCTTTGTAAATGACGATGGAGGTTTTGTTATTATGAAAGCAAAGCTGTCAATCATTTTTGCGGCAATGACTTTGATTCTGTCTGTCGATTCCGGAACTGTATCCTTTAAGGACGGCACAAGAATAAGCGACGCTGAGATAACCAGTATAAGTGATGGGCGCATAACCATCAAGAAAGACAAGAAGGAAAGGTCCTTTGAACTTAACGCCGTGGAATCCTTTTACAAAACTGATGTTGGCGGAGACTCTATCCCAGGTGATTTCGCCGACTACACCGTGAACATCGTTGGAATCAAGATGCCAGAAAAGGGAAAAAACACCAAAGGTGAAAAGGAAAAATGTGAAGTCAGATACATTATTTCTCGGAACGAGGACAAAAATAATAAAATAAAGATTCCATATTTTTATCTCTACGTCCTTACCTCAGCTTCAGGTGATTACGAGGATCGTAAAATTTTTTCGTACAACTACCCCGAGCAGGCGAAAGTGAAATCAAAAGGCTACGATGAAGCCGCCATACTAAAGAAAGCCTTGGGCTTCGACAGAAAGATCATGGACTATGGTGAAATTCGAGCAAGAACTTCTTTTAAAAACTTTGGAGACAGGACCATTTCCTTCGAATTGAGTGGGGTGGACGAAAAAAAAATCATAGCTTATCGTCTTGTCGTGTGGGGCAACGATTCAATAGTTGCTGAAAAATCTTGGAAGAGCTCTGATCACAAAGTCGGAGACAGATGGTGGGAAAGGCTCGATTGATTTTGCCAAGGCGAAAGTTTCCTTAAAAAAATGCGATGACACATAATTTTTAGAAACTAAACTTAGAGGTGATATAAATGAATGCTAAAATCGCAACGGTAATCGGCTCGATAATGTTCGGCTTCCTATTATCGTCCTGCAACAGCCCGGTTAATACGGTCGAAAATGCCGACAAAAACTGGGAGAAGAATTTTATCAGAAACAAAAGAGTCGAGGCGGATGAGTACCTTGCAAAAAGACTCCAGATAGACAGCGTTGACTCGGAGGAGTTGCCCGGTGGACTCATGAAAGCTCAGGTGACCGTGAGAAATGTAAAACGCTCTGATGATAAGTTTGCTTATAAGTTTCAGTGGTTCAACGCTTCCGGGATGGAAGTTTCAACTTCAGCCCAGCCTTGGCTGGAAAAGATAATCGTAGGGGGCGAGGTGGTCTATCTTTCCTCAGTTTCTCCAAATCCGCAGTGCAAGGATTTCAAAATACTTATGAAAGAGCTTGACTGATTGAATTTTAGTCAGCTATAAAGGAATTATTCATATGTCAGAGATTAAGACGTTCAAGACGGAAGTCCGAAAAATACTGGACCTCGTAGTTCATTCCCTTTACACAAACAAGGACATCTTCCTTAGGGAATTGATATCCAACGCGTCGGATGCCATAGACAAAGCCAGATTCGAGTCCCTCACAAAACCGGATATAAACCGGACATGGAGGATAGACGTTGAAATAGACAAGAAGAATGGAATCTTGAAAATCTCCGACAACGGCATAGGAATGAATGCCGCGGAAATAGACGAAAACATCGGTACCATAGCGAAATCCGGAACCAAAGCATTCCTTGAAAAATTAGCCGAAAATAAGGAAGTGTCGGCTCCGGAACTCATCGGACAGTTCGGTGTTGGCTTCTATTCCGCTTTCATGATAGCTGAGGAGATAACGCTTGAATCAAAAAGAGCGGGCACACTTGATCCAGCCACCCTATGGCGCTCTAAGGGCGAAGAGAACTACGAGCTTTCAGAGGGTTCCAGAACGGAACAGGGAACCGAGATAAAACTCAAACTCAAAGCTGGCAATGATGACTACCTCGAGACATGGAAGATCAAGGAAATAATAAAAAAATATTCCGACTTCATAGAATATCCCATCCATGTGATTGAGACCGGAAAAGGCAGCCAAAAGGAAGAGGCGGAAAAACCGGTCAACTCCATGAAAGCTCTGTGGATGAGGAAACCGGAAGAAGTGACGGAAGAGGATTACGCTCAGTTCTATTCGCATCTTTCCCATTTCGGAAAAGATGCGCTCGCAAAGATACATTTCGCCGCCGAGGGGACATCGAATTTCAAGGCGCTTATTTACATCCCCTCCGAAGCTCCGCCGTTTTTCATGGCACCGGAAACAAGAAGAAAGGATTTGCACCTTTACATAAGGAGAGTTTTTATAACCGAGTCATGCGATGAACTCATACCAGATTACCTCCGCTTCGTGAAGGGCGTTGTCGAATCCGAGGATCTGCCACTCAATATCTCTAGGGAAACTCTTCAAAAAAATCCCCAGATACAGAAGATAAACAGGAATCTCACAAGAAAAATCCTCTCTGAACTTTCATCAATGCTCGAGAAAAACAGGGAGAAATACAACAGCTTCCATCTTAATTTCGGGCGCATGCTGAAGGAAGGAGTGAACAGCGATTTCCAGAACAGGGAGAAAATCCTCGACCTCTTGTTATTCGAAACTTTCAAGGGAGAACCGGGAAAACTTATAAGCCTGAAGGAATTTGTCGAACAACTCCCAGTAAAGCAGGACAAGCTTTTCTTCGCCGTCGGAGAAAACGCCAGTTCTCTGAGAAATTCGCCAATGCTGGATGTCGTCGCAAAGGAAGGGTTCGACGCAATACTTGTGCATGATCCCATAGATGAATACATATTCCAGTCGGCAATGAAGTATAAGGAAAAAAACTTTGTATCACTCAACCAGGATACATCCGAGATCTCAAAAAACGAAGAACTTTCAAAGGCAAAAAAAGATGCCGAGGAAAAATATTCGGAATTGATAGAGGCAATCAAAAAAAATCTCGGTTCAAAAGTCAAAGACGTACGTTTCTCAGACAGATTGGTGTCTAATCCTTGCTGCATCTTATCCGAAAAGTTTGGTCCCAGCAGGCAGATGGAAAAGATAATGAAGGCGCTGAACGGAGAAGTCCACTCAAGCGGACGCATCCTCGAACTTAATCCCAGCCATCAGCTGATAAAGACCCTGTGTGAAAAGTTCTCTGTCAGCAAGGACGAAAAGAAGCTTGCGAATTTCGCAGAAACAATATTTGACCTCGCATTGCTTGCCGATGGAGAAATTCCCTCGGATAATTCATCATTTGTCCAGAAAATGAGCTCCCTGCTCGCCGAGAGCGTGGGAAAGACGTTCTGATAGGAAAACTTTTAGGAAGACAGTTTTTCCTTCAGGATTTCTAAGGATGCCCCGCTTATTCTTATAAGCTTGGACTTTGATTTACTACCTCTGATTATTTCTACGCAGGACTGCGAAATTCGCAGCTTTTCCCCTATTAGCCTGCGAAGTTCGCAATTCGCCTTGTTGTCCTCCGGTGCAGAGTGAAGAAAAATTTTGAGAGACCCGTCAGATTCAAGGACAATCTTCTGCCGCGATGATTTCGGCTTCACCTTGCATTCCACAACTATTGAATTTGTCGTTTTGTCAGACATTTTTTTCTTAAAATTATATTTGCCAAATCTGTGAATATCCTAGCACGCAAAGATACTAAGACAACGAAAGAAGCTTGATTTTTCACATATTGGCAGTCTATTTTTACGCCATAATCGCAGTCGAGTTACAGACAATCCCCATATGACAAGGAGAGTTGAATCATGGAGAAGCACATGAGTCGTGTCCACAGCATAAGCCGTATAATGTCACATTTCCTTTTCGCTATAATCGCAATACTTCTCTTGTTTACCCCTGCACAATTATTTTGTGCGGGCGGCGACACGACGGAATTGGTGACTTTCCGTGAATCAAAGGGGCGCCCAGTTAAGGAACCGCACCAGCATAGCAGGCTCGGCACGTCCTTCGATTTGGGGGCGCCCGGCAAGGCAATAGGACTGAAGGAGATCGGTCTCGGATTTTCGATAGACACCCTTTGGGCGCCCAGCGGCGGAGTACAGCAGTTTGATTCCACGATGGAGGCGAATTGGAAGTTCTCAAAGAAGGACCTTAACGATCTAAATACCCACTTGGCAAAACACGAACTCTTTGGCAATCTCGCTCTAGGAACTATTAAAGTGAGTACGAAAGAAGTTTACTTCCGAAGGCAGCTGGGTTTCTCTGCCGATGTCGGCCTTGATGTCAATATTCAGGGGGCTTGGCACAACAATGTGGCAAAAGTCACTGTCGCGGACCTGGGAATCAACATAGAGGAGAAAAAAAATGAGAAAATAGGCCCCAACACAGGAAAGGGCAATATTACCGGAGTGGATAGTTCTGATTCGTATTATCACAAGGATACTGTCAATGTTACGGACCTGCCGGGATTGGTACAGAGCGCAAGTAAGGCTATCACAAACTTCATAAACAAAATCAGCTCCAATAAAACGATGGTCGAAAAAGTGATTGACATTGTGGCGAAGAAGGCGTTGAAATTTTCCCTCGGTGTGATTGTTACACAGAAAACTTATGACCGCAGGATGGAATTTGATCTAGCGGCATGGGCCACCGACATGAACGGAAATAACTTCGCATTGAACATGAAGGACGGATCGAAGCATATAGTCATAAATGACGAGAAGAAAACTCATCCTATATATGCTGAACTTCCAAAAGATTGTCCTCCGCTGAAGGAAATAACACTAAGCATACAGAATGCGAAATATTATTATTCCGACCATGGTAATGTGGAAATAGGAATAAGATCCGAGGCCTTTCATGTGACGACCGGACCAATGACCCAGGGCTTCCTGGATCCCCTACATCATGTGATCACCGCCGATAAGGATACCCAGTTCAAAGTTGGGGCTGATGCCCTCGTTTTTGTCCCATGTCATGGTAGGGTTGTGAGTGGCTATCCGCCAGCTCCGATAGAAGGAGCGACAGTGAAAGTGGAAGCGAAAGATAAAAGCTTCAGGTATGAGGATCTTACAGATCGGGCAGGAAACTTCCAGATGGATTTCTATTCTCCAGCAGGCGCAGGCAAAAAGAATGTCAATTTCAACATCATCGCCGAGAAAAAAGGATTTACTTCATACAAGATCGACAACGTATCCGCCCCGTACGAAGATGGAAACATCATACTGCATATTTTCCCGCCTAGCGTATTCTGCGTTTCGGGAGTAGTAAAGGACGCGCAGGGGCAGGTGCTCCCGGACACCGAAGTGTTCTTGAGCGGAATGACAAGCCCAACTACGGTTACAGACCATCTGGGCAGGTACTGGTTCAACTGGTCTCCGTATACAGACAAGAAAGTCTCAGTGGTTGCCCAACGCAACGGCTATAATTTCAAACCCGTCGTTCTTGACCTAAAACCGGGACAAAAGGAACAGCGCTTCGAAATAGACCTCGTTGCCGACTCCGCGGCACTTATAGGAACAATCAGATGTGTTTTCAGCACTGCCGCCGGATCGGAGCTTCCGGGATCAGTCGAGGTGAAGAAGGCAGATGGAACGAAAATGGGAGTTCCGCTCGAGAAGGATCACGCCATCAACATCCCCATCACGGACAGGAATAATGAAACTTTGACATTCGCCAAGCGGGGATACTCCTTCAACCCGGCAAGTGTTAATGCAGCTTTTTCCGGGAAGGGAATGGAGAAACAATCATTCAATATCGCCGTGACTCCCGTCGGAGCCCAATCTGTGTCCCTAGCCTTGAGTCCATCCTCCATTGAAACAAGAGGTGGCGGGAATTTTCCTGATTACCGCCCTGAAGAACTTTGTGAAGCAACCGCGGTGGTAAAGGACTCCAATAACAATCCTCTTCCAGGGGTGCTAGTCAAATTCTCCGCCAGCAAGGGAGGAGCGGTGGCCTTGTTCCTCAAGAACAACGCCAGCTCAGCGATAGGGTACTCCAACACCGACGAGGCGGGCAGGGCGACAATATCCATTATCGCCAACCGCACCGGCGAAGCTGTTATTACTGCAACCGCCCTGGAGCAAATAGAAAACGAAGTCGCAGGCCACAAGGTTTCCAGCAGGGGAGTGAAGCTGACGGCGAGACGAAGTACCCGATCAGAGGGTCCGGCGCAGGCAGAAGAGCAGACTTCCCAATCCGATCAGACTGCGAATCTGCCTCCACCTGTCGTTAACCTCACAATCTCAAATTCCAGCGCTTCAGTCAATATGCCAGTCTCTTATTCGTTTTCAGCAAATGGCTCCGCAAAACTTGATAACATTTCCCTACTTTTCGGAGACAATAACATGGACCTTGTGATAGACCGAGGATTGTTGTCAGGCAAAAAGAGCTGGACAGGATCCCA
>CAZXAC010000070.1:0-11494 GCA_964638335.1 uncultured Lentisphaera sp.
CTTTGAGGTTGCGGACGTTGCTCTCCGAAGCGATCTTCTTCATGTACGCGGCCGCGATAGCGCTCCTGCAAGTGTTACCGGAGCAGAGGAATAGTATCGTCTTTTTTTTCATTTTTCTAATCTGACAAAAGCTCGTGATTATTGTGGAATATATTTCCCGGTGGCCTCTACGAGCTTGTCTATGTTGACCGGTTTTGATATGTAATCGTCCATGCCGGCCTCCAAACACATTTCCTTGTCACCAGCCATGGCATTCGCGGTCATAGCCACTACGGGAGTATGCGTCTTGTTCTCTTTTTCAAGGGATCTTATTTCGCGGCATGCTGAGAAACCGTTCATTACTGGCATTTCACAGTCCATGAATATTATGTCATACTTGTTATTTTTGTATTTCTGGACCGCCTCTTGTCCATTTGACGCAGTTTCGACCACAAAGCCGTATTTTTGCAACAACAGCTTTTCTATCTGTCTGTTTATTGGGTCATCTTCCGCAAGAAGAGCTTTTTTGCCAGAGAAGCTGACAGTTTTTCCGGTCGCAGGCGAGAATGATTCAGTTTTCTTTTCTTCCATTTTGGCCGCCTTCACTGGCACGCAAATCAAGAAAGACGCACCTTCTTTTCCACTTTCAACCTTGATTGTTCCGCCCATGGTTTCGGCGAGATATTTGCATACGGCGAGCCCAAGCTTCACATTCCCAGCTCTTTCAGCCATAGCGACATCTTCGCTGGTAAAATCGAAAAGTCCGGCGACGCTCTCGCTGGACATTTCCGCTCGTGAATCCACTATATTGAATGCCACCATGCATTTTTCCTTGTCCTTCATATTGGCATCCGGAACAATTTTCACCTCGAGGCTTACAGTTCCTTTGTTTGTAAATCTTATCGCATTGTCTATCATCGTGTAAAGCAGATGAGAAATCTTTGTCCTGTCCGCTGCGACCACCGGGGGCACAGCTGAGTCAAAAGACATATTCATTTCGAGTTTCTTGCTCTGCGCTACGGATCTTTCGTCGCTAACTATTTCGGAACACAATTTCTTGAGATCAAATACTTTATCTTTTATGAAGAAATGTCTGTCACTTTTTTCTCGAGTTGAGAATTCGGAGACTTCGTCCGTTACGGAGAGAAGTTTCTTCGAAGAATCGGATATGGTAGATATGAAATCTCTCTGCTTTTCGCTTATTCTTCCCTTTTCCTCCTCTTCGAATACATTGGTTATTCCCATAATTATGTTCAAGCATGTTCTGATTTCGTGTGTAACGTATGCTATGAATCTGCTCTTTGCCTCGCTTGCAAGTTCAGCTTTTATCGCGACTTCGCATGCTCTTTTGAGACGCAAATCTCCGTCTTTGGCGGAATTTCCGTTTTCTTCTGGGGATTTGGAGGAATCATCCTTTTCTTTTTTATCATCTTTTTGATTATCTTCTCCTCCTGACAAGAGGAAGAAAACTGCCGAGGCGGCAACCCCGGCCAAGAATGCGATAATAATCTCAACTTTCATATTGATTTCTCCATTTTATTTTTATACCGTTTCCGGTATGAATATGCTGAAACTTGTTCCCTGTCCGGGTACTGAGTACAGTTCGATGAAGCCTCTATGCCGTCTAATTATCTCATCTGCGACTGAGAGACCTATTCCGGATGCTCCAAATTTTTCCTTTGTTGTAAAAAATGGGTCGAATATTTTACCACATGTGTTGCTGTCAATCCCAACACCATTGTCTGCTATGTTGAGTACCCAGTATGAGGAGGCAACGGCTTCCGGATGAATTTGGCGATAATTTCTGTCGGGATATATTTTTTCAAGGGAGACTTCTATTATTCCTCCCTTTGGCTGGTCTTCGGGGCGCATTATGGTAAGGGCATCTGATGAATTTTCGAGCATATTCAGTACGGCTGTTTCGATCAGGTCCGGGTCAGCTATGGTGTAGGCCCTTGAATCGTACATATTTTTGTTGATCTGTATATTCTGGCCAAACGCGTTTTGGCAGATACTGACAACCTTATCTATTATGGCATTCATGTCTACTTTGCTCGGGCGGAACTCTTTTTCCCTCGCCATAGAGACGAGTTTTTTGACTTTGTCCTGGGCTTTTGCCGAAGAGATCTTTATGGATGCCAACGTGTTGCCAAGCTCGGATGCCCCTTGGTCGGCGACATCGACAGACTGTTCTATGGTTTCAACTGCCTTGCCAAGCATTGAAAATATTCCGTCGAAATCATCGATAAGATTTCTCATCAGGTTTCTTACGGTTTCGAGTCTTTGGGCATTTTCCGTCTGCCTCTTGCTTGCCTCCAGATCCGTGACATCATCTATCACCACTAGTATTCCATGCTCTCCTGATGAAGGAATCATTTTAATGTCTATTATGCGCTCCATGTCTGAAACCGACATTTTCAAGGCTCTTATTTCCTCTATTTTCTGTAGCTGCGCGCATTTATGATATGCGGTGGCGTATTGCGCCAGGAAAGGCAGAGTTTCAAAAAGGTTCGCGCCTTCGGCGGTATGCACTGGAACGCCGAAATATTTTTCAGCCGAAGAATTCCACAGAGTAATTTTCTGCTGGTTGTCTGTGAATATAAGTATTGAAGCCATGGAATTGACTACGGTGGAAAGGAGTTTATTTTGATTCCTGTTATTCTCCTCCATGGCAGAGATCATGGCAACAAATGTCTTTACTTTCCATCCCGCAAACGAAAGGAGGCCAACTATTACCAGGCTCAGGACGATGTAAAAAAGTTTCATCTTGCCTATTTTACTGTCAGAAATCACTTTCAGATATGGGTCCACTTTGCTCGAGGTTTCGTTCAGTTCACTATAGGTCTTGTAGTAGTCGGTCTGTCGGCTGGGAATATCCGCCTTCTTGTCTGGATCGTTCATGGCAGTATTCAGTTCGAGCATAGCCCCTTTGAATGCGAGCAATTTTTCGTTCATAGCCGATTCTATCTCGCTGTTGCCAATTTTTCTAAGGTCATCCTGAATCTGTTCTAATATTTTCCACACCTCATTGAGATCCTTTTCGCTGGCGCCGGATATTATTTCAACAAAAAGCAGGTTTGAGCTTATGGTTCTAGTTCTTATTCTCTCTGAGAGGTTTTGGCTGGCTGACTGGAATTCACCTATGCTGACATTAAGGTAGTATGAAAGCACGTTGACTACGATTATGGAGAAAAAGACTGTAATTAATATCCAGAAGGATTTCTGAATTGTCTGCTTTTCAAATTCCTTGCTTATCTGTTTCATCTAAAAATCCATTAAAAATGAAAAACTTCAAGCGCAAAAAAACAAATCGATGGGATTCGTTAAAATTTTCTAAATATCATGCCTTAAATTAGATTTTCAAATCGGTTTTGCCTTTAAAGAAAGTTCATTTGCAAAGCACGAAAAGAGCTGAGAGTTTTCCCATTGCTTGATTTCCGCGACACGATTTTTATATTCACCGAAGAAAAATCGAAATATCGGCAGTATATTCCGCGATTATCTCGAGACTTACAGAAAACATTCACAAACGGAGACAGGCTTGAACTACGAAAAATTTTCCGCAAAAACAAGGAATGAAATTCCACAAAAATACAAATGGGATCTCTCGTCGACGTATAAAAATCTCAAAGATTGGAATGATGATTTTGAAAAGCTCCCCAAGATGCTAAAAAACTTGAAGCGGCATAGGGGAAAACTTTCAAATTCTCCTGATGAAATAAGGCGTGCGTTTGAAAAAGAGGATGAAATATCTCGATTGACGGAAAAACTTTCATCATTCGCAAGGCAGAAGTCGGACGAAGATAGCTCGGACAATTCCAATCTCGCGCTTTGCGGTAAAATCTCAGCGAAATCCGCAGAAATTGATGCTGAAATTGCCTGGATAGACCCGGAATTGCTTTCCATGGATGAAAAAAAACTGATTGATTTCGCGAACAACCCCAGATTGTCTTTCTACAAAAAAACAATCCTAGATTTGATAAGGGAAAAACCACATACTCTCAGCGCAGAAGAGGAAAAACTTCTTGGGCTTGCATCAGATGCCTTGTCAAGCTCATACGACACATTTAACCTGCTTAGCAATGCGGATATGCGATTCCCACGCATAAAAGACGAAAAATCCGTCCAAACAGAGCTCTCTCACAGCAATTTCCTCCTCTTTCTAAGAAAGAAAAAAAGATCCGTCAGGAAAGAAGCTTTTGAAAAATTTTACGGCAGATATTCGGAATTCCAGAACACTTTCGCAAGCATATTGGACGGCACGATAAAGACGGATATTTTTGAAACTAGGGCAAGGAAATTTGATGACTGCCTTCAAGCGGCACTTTTTGATGACAGGATTCCAAAAGACCTCTACGAAGGTCTTATAAGTTCGGTAAGGACTAATCTGCCGCTACTCCACCATTATTTTTCTAGGAGGAGAAAGAAGCTTGGTCTGAAAAAAATGCATCTTTATGACATCCATCACAGTCTCGTTGAAGCACCCGAAATAAAATGGTCATGGGAGGATGCTCAAAAGGCGGTTTTGGACTCCTTATCTCCCCTCGGCAGGGAATATTGCGATTTTGCGAGAAAGGCTTTTGATGAACGATGGATAGACGTACTGCCGAATAAAGGCAAAAGATCAGGGGCATATTCAGGCGGGTCCTACGATTCCCCTCCATACATCCTCATGAATTTCAATGGAACTCTTGATGATGTTTTCACTTTGGCCCATGAGCTCGGCCATTCGATGCACAGCTTCTACTCGAACAAGACTCAAAAATACCATTACGCCGACTACAGCATATTCCTCGCTGAAATCGCCTCCATAAGTTCCGAACTCCTCCTGCACGAGAACTTATTGCGAAATTCGCAGGAAAAATCTCCAGCACCGGTCTTGCTCAATCACCTCATCGACGAATTCAAGGCGACAGTTGTCCGCCAAACTATGTTCGCCGAATTTGAACTTATCATCCACAGGAGAAGGGAAGAGGACGAATGCCTCACCGCCGAATTTTTAAAAACTGAATATTACCGCCTCGTATCGGAATATTTCGGCCCCGATGTCTTCTGCGACAAGCTTATAGAACACGAATGGGCGAGAATACCACACTTCCATTACGGCTTCTATGTTTACAAATACGCCACAGGATTTGCCGCCGCTGCGAAATTCGCAAAAATGATTGTTGACGGAGAACAGGATGCTGTAAAAAAATATCTAAACTTTATCTCCTCCGGTTCAAGCAAAGATGTCCTCGACATACTTAAAGACAGCGGAATAAATCCTCTCGAAAAAGATTTCATGAATAATGCCTTCAAGCTTTTCGGAGAAAAGTCCGAAGCATTCTGGTCAATATTGAAATAAGTCTTATAGTCCTACTCATAAAATTTTATTCATATGATTATATGTCCAAGCGATCCGATTCGTATTTCTTCCAGATTTCTTTACCATAGGATATGCGCGTTAGAGTTAGTTTATAATATTTTCTGCGGCAGACTTGCCCATACTTGCTTGTCACGTCGTAGCCTTGGCGAAGGCTGGTGGCGGACTTGCCAATCCGCCCTCTTTGTAAAGAAAATAAAAGGATACCCTACCGTGGAATTACAGTTTATTCCAGGGGGAAGGCAAACTTCTTAGTTGAATATCGCAATAATATAGTTTTAGCTCGTTTCCACCAGCCATTTGTTTATATTGGCACCTTAATAATGTTAATTAGTTAGTTCCCTTATCCCGGCACTTATGCACTTCAACGGACATATGTGAGAAGCCCGGAATTTCTGATACTCGTGACTTGTATTGTTCCGGAGAAAGTGGAGAATCGGCGACAATGGAAATTATCACCGCATTGCAACCGGGACCAATGGACCATACGTGGATGTCCGCAACCTTGCTGTCGCCATCCTCCTCTATCTTCTTTGTAACTGCAAGCCTAAGCCCCTCTGGGGCCTGATGATCAAGAAGAATGGCCGATGTGGTTCCAAGCAAACTTAACGACCACTTCGCCACAAAAACAGCTCCTATTATTCCCATCAGAGGATCCATCCAGACTATCCCGAAATATTTCGCCGCAAGAAGTGCTAGGATCGCAAAGACCGACGTGAGAGCGTCCGCCACCACGTGAAGATAGGCTGACATTAGATTATGGTCGTGCGAATGCTCGTCATGCCCATGATTTGCGTGTCCTTCTTCGCTATCGTGTTCGTGATGATGATGCTTCACATTAAGTACGAATATGCTCGTGCCGTTGACAATCAGACCAAGTCCCGCCACAGCTATCGCTGGATTGAACAGAATCTCAACCGGATTGAAAAACCTAAAGATACTTTCGAATCCCATAAATATCGAAAACAGCACAAGAAGGACTGCACTGCTGAATCCCGCCAGAGAGTTAACCTTGCCGGTTCCAAAACTGAACTTTGGATCCTTGGCGTGACGTCTTGCATAGATGTAAGCAAAAGCGCTTATCCCAAGAGCCGCTGCGTGCGAGGCCATGTGAAGTCCATCAGCCAAAAGAGCCATTGAACCAAAAATCATGCCAGCAGCGATTTCCACCGCCATTGTTACAACAGTGATCACAATTACTATGATCATGCGTTTCTCTCCCGGACGCCTCTCATCCTGATTAAAGGTGTGGGCGTGCCGCCAAAAATTCAAATTATCGTGATGCATATTATCAAAAAATTTTTCAATATCCTAGCACATGTGTCACGCAAATGCAACTATGCCGATAGTCTCTATATAAAACCTTAGAAAATTGCGTGAGCAGTCTTGAAGTTTCATATAAAAGTCTTGGCGTTACCTTGAATTCTTAGAGGTGGAAATTCTGTGATCTATGCTCCCATCAGCCTTCAAAGGCCTGACCGCTCTTCAGATACTCCGTCATCGGTGCAGTATCATCGGTGCCAGTATAAATTATTATTTTGTTATAAGTTGCTTATAATTATATCATTCTGTGGATTCAAGTCTGAAGTGCAACACTGCAGCTATGAAAAACCTCTTTTGGCGTTTTAAAGTCGATTGATTTTCTTGGCCGATTATTCAGCCTATTGCAAAATTTCCGATGGAATGCTGACTCTAGGGCCAGCCATAGGGCTGGCGATCCATTGTCTCCAGGGCCCCGAGCGCCCAAGAGCCTCGGGACGATCCATTCTCCTGAGCCAGCCATAGGGCTGGCGATCCCTTCTACGTGGCCAGCCATAGGGCTGGCGATCCATTTAAAATCAGTGCCAGAGCATGTCATTCAGTAAGGAAAACTCCAGAGAAATGCGGCTTGAGCTTGTATCTTCGACATAGGGGCAATAGAGAGGACTGCCCCACCCAAAGGAGGGCTTGCCGACCTGGCTGGATATCAAGTCCAGTCAACTGGACTTTAATACAAATTGCTTATAATTATCAAGATACAGCAAAACAAAACGGCCGCAAGGGTTTTCTTTTTAGCTCTTTGAATGCGACTTAGTATAGTGTTAAACCCATGGGATTGCTCATTTACAGCATGAGCATGACATGAATGCGTTCACTTTCGCTCTTATTTTTCCTGAGAATTCTGGGACATTCAAGACATCGCATTCGGAGCCGAGGATGAATGGATGTCCGGCTTTTTTCATTTTTTTTATCAATTCGGCTGAAAGAATTTTTACTTGCTCTTCGGTAATCTTCTCGTCCGAATAAAAATGTTTGGATGGAAGATTTCCGTATAGGATTACATCTTTTGGAAGCAACTTAGCGTCCTCCCAGAGCGTGCGGGAGCTTCCGAGGCTTAAAACTGCCGGATTTAGAGTTCCAAAGCTGCAGACCATTTCGTTTGTGAGTTCTCCGCAGTCGTGAAGCATCAGATCGACTCCCTTCGAATCGAGGAATTCTTTTATCTTGCGAAGATTTTTCATAACGGTTTTTTCGAAGATATCGGAGCCCTCCTCTATCTGTTTCGGGGATATATATATCTTGTTGGCTGCAGGTTCGCACATCATGATGGCTTTTGCTCCAGCACTTATTTGGCGTCCTAGATATTCCTGCAATATTATCAAAGCAAGATCAAGACAATCGTTCACTGCTCCGACGGATTCATCGTCTTCTGGAGAGATCCCCATGCCGTACATGTATACCGCGGTGATCGGGTCTGCCATTAATTTCGTCATGAACGAAAACGGACCTATGCACATTCCAACGGGGAGCAGTTTCGTATTTTCGGCTATGTACTTAATTGCCTTGCACGTGGCCTCCATCCGAGGGGTTGAGGCTTTCGAAATGCCATTCTTCACTTTAGAAATCAGATCGCCTCCTGGCCTGCCTTCGAAATGATAGCTGTCAACCTTGCTTCTCTCGATTCCAAGAATCTCGAGCAGAAACTGTTTTTCGATCTTCAGATCCATTAGTGGGATCGCCATGGGAGATTTGTAACGGAACGCAGCCTCTTCAATTGCTTTCCCAAGCAGAACTCCGTCCATCATCACAGTCTCCGGATTAGCTTTCTCATGCACCACAAGATCAGTGCCTATCGGAAAAACCGCGCCGGAATTAGCAATGTCGAGATAATACTTCCTGTCCATAATTAAAACTCCTTATTTTGTTCTTTTTAGCACAATACTCTCAAAAACTAGGCCATTCTTGAACTAAACTGCATTTATTTGGAGTTTTTCTGCAATAAGCGTTTTGAACAACGCGCAGACGGGTCATTTCCCATTGTTTTTCGATCCAAATTTGCCATTATTAGGCGAGCCTGTTTACTTACATTTTGCGGTTCAATCAGTCGAAAAGGATTTAAGTTGTTGAAGTTCAATATGGTGTGAACTGCATTGCAGTTCACGAAATATACCTTTAAGAATCGGCTGATTGAACCCGCGAGGGTTATGTACATATCATGAGAGAAATACTGTTTTATCGGCATTCTTCTTCTCGCTCCGTGTCATACCCCTACGCCACTTGAGCTATTGAGGATACCGATACCGATCCCGACTTGTGTACCCCATAGATCAAAGAGCGAATAGAGATCTTGATGGAGTTGTTTGGAACAGCTAATGATTACAAATAAGTTTTAATTTTTCTTTTGAGCTTGAATTGCTTATGCAACAATGTAGAATTCAGAAATAAACCTACTAAAATCTGAGGCATTTTGTGAACAAATCATCTTTCTCACTGCTGGCATTTTTCCTGACCGGGATTCTTTCCTTATCACCAATCTCATCCATACATGCAACGGAGAGTCTAGGAGAGTGGAAGGCAAAAGACACCACTGCAAACCTTGGAATCAATAGCATAGCTTTCGGAAATAACACCTACGTCATGGTCGGTTACAATTATACCACATGCAAAAATTTTGCGGCAACTTCACCTGATGCGACCACTTGGACGGATAGGACTACCGGCAGTTCAAGCGCGGAATTTTTCTCAGTGGTCTTCTCAAAAGGTCGTTTTATTGCTGTCTGCAAGCAACCGGATTCCGGGAATGCGAGGATCTGGGTTTCTGACAACAACGGCGCCACTTGGGTGACCAAGAATTCAGATAATGCAGGACTGATCGTGTCCGGAGGTCTGCACGCCGTGGCAGGTGATGGGAACGGCAAGCTTATTGCCGCAGGCGGAGATCCATATGGCAAGGGATGGATTACCATCTCGAATGACAACGGCTCAACCTGGCGGGTTGTGCGGAGCAATACCGATGCGACCAAGGCGATGACCTTCCCAGCGGAAAAATTCTATGGCGCTGGTTACGCTCTTGATGCCTGGTACGTGTTTTCTTACTCCGGCGCCTATAAATCAGTCGATGGAGGATTGACCTGGGCTTCCGTATCCACCACACTAGCTATTGACGGCATAGGGAACAAGATTGCATCAAATAAGACAACTGCCGTCGTTGCCTCATCGACTGGTCCAAAATGGCTGAACAGCGACGGCACCTGGATGACAGGAACCAGGGCTAAAGTGGATGGCGGCGGGAATATTACATCAGTCATGTCCAGCGTCATATACGATAACGGAACTTTTGTAATGGCAACCCGTGATGAGGGCGTGATATGGACATCCGAAAACGGAAGGACGTGGAGGAAGTGGACGCTTCCGACTACGACTGATTCGTATTCAATCTGTTACGCGAAGAAGTCGTTCTGGTGCGCCGGAGACTACGGCACTATTTCCAAATCTCCTCCATGGCTCAAGGCAAGGCTGGGATGCAGCAGCGATTATCCTTTCACGCTTTTCGATGCCGAAGACGGACCTCCAAACCGAATAGGACTTCCGCAGTACCGGGTCAACACCGCCTCGCTAAATCTTATTCTGGAAGGGACATTGTTCTATGCGAAGTCGCTGGGATCGCCGCTGAACATGAAGATTGTCTATTGTTCAAAGCCGACGGCGAACGGCGATACGACCATAGGCCCTTTTGGCAAGAACTGGCGATTCCGCTATGAATCCGTCGTAGGCAGATTCGGTCAGGACGCCCAGGTTATAAACGGAGGAGGAAGAGGATTCTCATTCAGCACCCCGAAGGGAGAGGATCTTGACGTTGTAACATCAAACGTCTCCATGGTCGCTCCAGTAGGAATACATGACACCCTGCTGTATAAGTACCACGCGTCCACGCCGAGCTTCGAACTGACAATGAAGTCGTCGCACCTTACATACGTGTATGGTGGAACAGCCGATTCAATAGGCTCCGGCGACAAGCTGGGCTTGTTCTACCTTTCGAAGATAAGGGACGCTTACGGCAGCGAGACGTCGCTCACGTATCTGCCTTCAGGAAGCGGATTGATCAAGACGATCACAAATGCTGGCAGGACATTCACCCTTAATTACAGCAGCGGACTGTGCTCGGACATAACAATGGCGGACGGGCGCTCTGTTGCCTTCACGTATGACGGCAACAAGAACCTCACCGACATATACGACATGATGAACTACCACGGCGCCTACGTTTACGACGAAAATGGATTCCTTACCTCTATGTCGACTGCAGGCAAGACCACTACCTTCACTTACAAGGACAGGCCGGGATATACTGCTGAAGACGATGCTGTGGAAAATTTGGGCGACAAATATCTCTCCTCGCTTACTCGTCCGGGCAGCAGGACCACAACGTATGAGCTCCTGGATGACGGAGATACCGTGAGAAGGGTTGACCCGGCCGGACAAGCCACACTCATATCCAACAAGGACGGGCTGACAACTTCTGTAAAGGATCCTCTTGGAAATATTACAACTACCGCATACAACAGCGCAAATCTCCCGGAATCCGTTACCGACGAGAAGGGCGGCGTCTACAAATATGAGTATGATGACAAAGGCAATATGACCAAGAAGACCGATGCATTGAGCAAATCGATCACCTACACATATGACGCGAGCAATAATTGCACTTCGATGGTAAATGCCCTAGGCAAAACATGGACTTACGCATATAATGGCAAATACCAGCCTCTGACGGTCACCACTCCGGAGGGGAATGTGACGACCATGACATATGATGGTGCGAATGGAACTATGTTGTCTATGACGGATGCCAGATCAAATATCACGACATATTCTTACGATGCGTACGGA
>CAZXAC010000071.1:0-11470 GCA_964638335.1 uncultured Lentisphaera sp.
CGCCCCCACACTGTCACAAAACGAGGAATGGGAGAAGCTGCTTGTGGCCACAAGATACATAAAACCCTTCATTTCAGACACAGTGCTAACGATAAACAGGGCCGCACGAAAAAACAAAAAGATCGTCCTTGAGGGAGCCCAGGGAATGTGGCTTGATGTTGACTACGGCACATATCCTTTCGTTACTAGCAGCAATACTACGACAGGAGGCGCTTGCACCGGTTCCGGCCTCTCGCCAAAACACATCAACAATGTTGTAGGAGTGATGAAGGCTTACGCCACGCGAGTCGGCGAAGGCCCCTTCCCTACCGAGCTTTCCGACTCTATCGGGGAAAGCATCAGGAGCATGGGCAAAGAATTCGGCGCTTCCACCGGCAGACCGCGCAGATGCGGATGGTTTGATGCCGTGTCAGCAAGATATTCATGCATGGTAAATGGCATAGATTCACTGGCAATCACAAAACTCGACATTCTCGACCAATTCGATGAAATAAAAATCTGCACCGCATATGAGGTGGATGGAAAGAAAACCTCCGACATGCCTTCGGATACGGAAAAAATAATCAGAGCAAAACCGCTATACGAAAGCATGCCTGGCTGGAAGGAAAACACCTCCAAAGCCAGCAAATGGAGCGAACTCCCGGAAAAGGCGAAGAAATATCTCCTTCGCATATCCGAATTGGTCGAAGCTCCGCCATCAATAATATCAGTAGGACCAAGACGCGACCAGACTTTCATGGCGTGATACTATTGCCTGATCGACATTTGCTAGTTTATCTAAGGAGCTGACTTGCCCGTCATGTGGCGGGCTTGCGACACATGCCCTCACAAAGCTCGAGGCGTGGGGTCTCGGCGCAAAGGTGCAATTCAGTAGCTTGCGCCGTCTCGGCGCAAACAGCAAGGTGTAATTCAGTAGCTTGCCCTTCCCTATGGCGGGTTTGCGACACATGCCCCCACGAAGCTCGAGGCGAAGTGGGGTCCTGGCGCAAACAGCAAAATTTATTATGTCTTATAATATTTGGACTTTAATGTGTACTCCGTAAGTTCCGAAGGCATCTGTTTGAAGCACAAAATTTAGGCTCTCATTCGATACAAACCCGCTACGAGGCAATCCAGGCGCGGATTTTTTCTCTTGAGATTTTTGCGTTGTGTCGGATATCAACCGGAAAATTTCGCATCTGGGCGAAATGCGAAATTCGCTTCGTAACTTCATTCCGGGCCGCAAAGTTACGCA
This sequence comes from uncultured Lentisphaera sp., assembly GCA_964638335.1. GTDB lineage: Bacteria > Verrucomicrobiota > Lentisphaeria > Victivallales > GWF2-50-93 > DYMC01. The sequence continues at coordinate 1,235 of CAZXAC010000071.1, forward strand.
GAGATTCTTTGAGTTTTTCAAATTCATCCTCTGGCAAATCTGCTTCGACTACAAGAACAGGCGTTTCCTTATTGGCTTCACCTTTCCCGACAAGTGCGCATCTTCTTTTGGTAAAAATATTGAAAGGCGCTTCACAGCACACGGGATAAAGGACACCATCCTTTGTTTTTACAAGATGGTTTTTACGTCCGCAAAACCAAAGCCGCCCATCATTATCGAAATATCCCATGTCGCCCATTCTGTGCCATATCCTTGCTCCGTCTGCGATTTTCGCAAGTTCAGTCGCCTCTGTGTTTTGATGATAGCGGGCTGTCACTACGGGACCTTTTACGATTATCTCTCCGATTTCTCCATTCGGAATAAATTCGACTTCATCAATATTCTTGATATTTCCGTCAACGGGCCTGATTATGCGAGTTTCGCATTCTTTGACAGGTCTTCCGACGCAATATCCCCTGCCCTGCGCCGTTAGGCATGCGGTTTCAGCGAGCATCTCTTTTCCTGAAAAGTTCGCGATAGGCAGAGATTCAGTCGCGCCGTATGGCACTATGCTGTCTCCATCCGGAGAGATTACGCTTCTTATTGATTCATGTATTGACGCTGGAACTGGCGCGCCAGCCATCAGTACTTTGCGCAAAGTGTCAAGCCTGATATTTTTTTCCTGACAATAATCTGCGACTCTGCGCCAAAGAGTTGGTGATGCGAAAGAGAATGAAACTTTATGTTTTTTTACGGTATTAACGATTGTCTCAGGGGACGCTTTCGCCGGGCGAGATGGATCTATATCCGGTATCACGCATGGCATTCCAAGACATAGGCTGAACATGGCAAACAATGGAAAGCACGGCATATCAATATGCGCGGGTCCGGCTCCGTAGTATTCCGAAATCATGCCGAGCTGGGATTTAAAAATACCATGAGTGTATTCAACGCCCTTGGCTGGCCCCGTGCTTCCAGTAGTGAAAACTATTGCGGCAATGTCCGATTCCGAGCGACGAAGAGTTTCTCTTGGATTTGCGATTTTCGCAGATAACATTTCGCCGATGTGTGGTATCTTGCGAATTCCGCTGAGAGGAGGAGTAAAACCCTTTATTGAAAACACGATATCAACGGAAGAAAAACAACTTCTTCTGAAAAATTTCACCCAATGAACCAACGGGATGGCGACAAGCGCCCTAGGCTTAGTATTCGATATGCAATGCAAAAGCCTGGAAAAACCCATTCCGGGATCTATCAAAACGGGAACCGCGCCTAAGGAAAAAAGAGCAAAAACTGTTGCGATAAATTCGGGAGAATATCTGAGCATTACCAAAGTCTTGTCCCCTGAAGATATGCCGCTATTGCGAAATTCGCAGGAGAGGAAATTTGCGATTTTCGCAAGTTCCGCAAAGGAAAGCGACTGGTCTGGAGTCTCCCCGAGGACAGGTCTGCCCTTGTAAAACAATGCCAAATCATCCGCCCGGCTCAGAGCCGTCCTAAAGAATTCGGCCGCCACATTGTGATTTTCAGAATCCATAATTCTCATTTTATACCGACATTACCAAAAGCGCAAATTCAAATTACAATTGCCCCCCCTGAGATAAAACATTGTGTTCCAGATTAATGGAAAGTGCAGCCCCTGCCCCCTCCCTCCGTAAAGGACAAGAAATAGAAAATGTGCATGCATTTATAATGCAAAGAGATTGCCATTCGCGGTTGAAGCTCGCTCGCCTGCGGAGAGCTTGCCCCGCATGTCCTCGAGAAGCCAAGTTGCAACTTAGTAGCTTGCGCCGCCTGCCCTCACGAAGCTCGAGGCGAAGTGGGGTCTCGGCGCAAATAGCAAGTTGCAATTTAGTAGCTTGCCCTCCCTTGGAGGACTGCCCCACCCAAAGGAGCGCTTGCCCGTCCTCTGGCGGGCGGGTTTTCTCTTGTGCCTCGTAGCCCAAAGGGCGAAGTGGGACCTGTCCTTCGTAGCTCGGAGAGCGAAGTAGGAAACCCGCCGACTTGCCGTGCTGTTCTCCTAAAAGGAGCGCGGGTTTTCCAACCCGCGACAAACTCCCTATGCAGGGCTTACCCGCTTGACGAGCTGCCAGTCTACCCAGGTGGACTTTAATATAAACAATTAATAATTAGCAATTTACTACTAAAAGTTTTGGCGCCGTCCATGCCTTTTGGAATCTTGTACCGTTAAATGCAATGGAAATTTTGCTTGTCTCAATGGCGTTTTTCAGTATCCCTATTGCAGAATCCATCTCGGCTATCACCTCGGGCGGCATTGCCTTTAGTTTTGCACCATGTGAATCCATCCTTCTCTCCTAAGTGGAATTCCGCATAGCGTTAATATCAGCAACATAAAACGGAAAATAAAAATCAAAAAACAAACAAATTTCATCCAAAAGCTTGGATTTTCTAAAAACACAAATATAATCTTGATATTTAATTCAACTAAAGTGTAGTTCCAACCATTAATTGTTGGGTGAACAAATGACTGCTGAAGGCCAAATCAAAGATTGGAGAATTGCCCGCGCAGCTACGCTTACAATGTTGATTCTTTTTGTTGGCTGCGGAGCGTTGCAGCAACTGGATGAAGTTCCAGATGCCGTATTCCCTGTGACAACCTTTTTTCTAGCAGGGTTAGTTTTGTCGTCCATTGTCCTATTTGTTCTTTCTCTTTTTCGTTGGCAAAACCTGTCTACAACGCAACGTGCATTCGGGGTGAGTATCTTCCCTGGCATCGTTGTGTTTTTTATGCTTGTGCCGGTATTAAATTGATGCAAACACCCAACAAACCGGATGCAGCGAACCCCGCGATTGCGTCTAGGTTTAATTCCGGATATCACTGGCGCGGGATCACTGATCCGGAGCGTTAGAAGGAGAAATCAAATGAAATCTAAAATCATATTAATTGCCATGGTTGCGACCTTAGCATTTGGACTTATTTCAACAAATCCTTTGCTTGCCCAAAAAGAAGAAAAACATAATGCTATCCCTGAGAAAGGTTATGTTCCTGACGAAGATACAGCTATAAAGATTGCCATTGCTGTCTGGATTCCTATATATGGAAAAGATAAAATTGAAAATGAAAAACCTTATGTTGCAAAGCTTAAGGATAATGTCTGGCATGTTCAAGGTTCGCTACCAAAAGAAATGCTTGGAGGAGTGGCGATTGCAGAAATTGACAAGAAGACAGGTGCAATATTAAGAATTTCACACGGAAAATAAGCAATTCTAACTAGGTGGCTTCTGGCAACCAGGCTTCGCCGGTTGCCAGAGCTTATCGTTGGGTGACAATATGATTTCCCGTTCCTGTGTTGCGATTGAAACAAATAAATTTCCTATCCTTGAGGGCGAGGACGATGAGATCGTAAATGAACATATGTATGGAAAGGCTTTGTGTAAGTATCTGGAACACAATCTCCCTAAAGCGGGAATTAAGGTGCTAACCTACTTCCCCGAAGACTGGGGATGGTGGCTTGAAGTTGAAGACAATGATTTTAATATGGCGCTTTGTATTTATTCTGACCCTGATGCGAAACAAGACCCAGAAAGATATGCAATTCTTCCTTCAATATTGAAGGAAAAGAAATGGTCTTGGTCGCAGTTTAAATACATTGATTTATCGAAGAATGTCCTAAAGATCATGGATGCCCTTGAAAAAGTTTTTAAGGAAGATACCGAAATTAAGACGGTAACTCGGCATGATGATTTCCCATACTGAGAAGGCACCACCCAACCTGTCGTTCGAGCGGGACGGCGCAAAAGCGCGCCGCCCCTCAACTTCACGTTCGGTCCGATGAATAGATAGAGAAAGGAGAATATCTTGAGCGTTTTAGCGATAGTCTCTGGTGTGCTTTCCTTGGTATTTGGCTTGGTCTTTCTGATCGACTGCATCAGATTCAGGAAACAGATCAATTCTTACGTGAGATATGGAGTTGTATTTGGATTGATCTTGCTGGCAATTGATACGGCTATTCTGCCACTCATTCCGAATATCTTCAAGATCATGCCCGTTTACGAATTGATTGTGATCGATTTTGTGGCACTCGTCCGAATAACGGTATTCACATGCATGGGTATGTATTGTTGTTCGGTCTTAAAGATAAATGCCTTTCCTGCCATCCGATGTTTTCGTGATCGCGCAGAAGAGGGTAATGCGATCAGCAGTAAGCACTTTTTTATTTTGACAGTGGCAACCGTACTCCTGGCTGTAGGTTATTCGGTTGTACTCTTCAAGCTAACCACCCCGCATATTTCAGCATTTCTGAAACAACTTTCAGAAACTCAGTCCGCCAGATTAGGTGCAGGGTCTCGACCTTCTCTTCTAACGGCCTTGGTTGTCTTGGAATTTGCTTTTTCCGAAGAGATTGTCTTCAGACTGGGCATCCAGAATTACTTGGCCAAGCAATTCAAACTCGAAGGCAGTCGATATTGGATTGCTATTCTCCTGACCACATTGTTTTGGTCATTGGCTCACGCCAATACTCTCGACCCGGAGTGGGTCAAGATAGCGCAAGTGTTCCCACTGGGGCTGGCTCTTGGTTACCTGTTTAGGAAGTATGGCGTTGAAATGTGCATTCTCGTTCACGGGGTTTTCAATCTAATCATGATATTTCTGACTCAATATTTGATTACGACGTGAGTACTGTTTGGAGACAGGATGACCGAACCGATGAATGCACTTTACCAAAAATGGGCGCGCCCATTTTTGAAAGTTATTCTGACGTTAATGGGCCGAGCCGCGAGGCTTCGCCCGTCCAGTATTTGTTTTGAAATAAACTTCATGACTTCCTTTGCGGCTCCGTGGCTTTGTGCGAGAACAAAAAGGTGGCGGATCAAGCAAAAACGATATCACCGAAATATTCAGGAGTATGAAAATTCATGGAATCATCTTCGATCTTTGACCATGAGCCCCAATGCGATTTAGTCAATACTTCTGATCCGCATTTATAGAAATTCGCCTTCCAAGCCGTTCCCGGGCTGGGACTTTCGCAGTCAAAAACACCTTTGAGAAAATCAAACGGAATAGAGAATTCTACAAAATATCCTTCAGGCGGGCATTTTACGGGTTCAGGTATTGCCTTTCCCTGAGGCAGGGACGTTCGCACCATGAAGTCAGTAGTTTTGAGCCCCTTTGGATTCCGCTCGAACTGATGCACCGGCCTGCATTTAAAACACATGTAAACACCAATACAGTTCATTTCGTAGTTAATATAGTTTGTCCCATCGACTGAAAGAAAGAACTCCACGCAGGTGTCCTTGCAAACCCAAGCCTGCAGATCAGTGTGTATTGCATGGATGAAATCCTCCTTTACGTCGAATCTCACATAAAGACGTTCATCAGTGTAAAGGAGTTTAACGCGCGCATCCGGCATCTTGTCTGAGGTCTTCCTGTACCATTCCTCAATCTTGAATTCATCGGCCAGATGCCAGGGAATTTCGTTTTTCCCGGACAGCTTAAACTTCCTTATAATTGCTTTTGGTTTCATAAAATAGTCCTGTTCTTTAGGTATTTATGGCTAAAGGGTTCTAATACTGCTCTCAAAACTTTATGGCGCCCTTAAATGCGCATATCACATCTGCAAGCCGATGCCTGCAGAGCAGAGCTGCCGCGTCCAGCTCACAGTTATGGATACTCTAAGAGCAGCATCGATTCTATACCGAGAATTGAATATTTCAAACGCCAAGTTTTGATTGAATTGGATTGAATTCCGAGTCAGAGCATATTGATGTAGTATAATTAATTTGTTTACATGAAGTTATATGTTATTTTAGGTCAAAGATGGATGAAACGAGGTGCGCAAGAATGGAGTTTCGATAGAGTTAATCGAGCATACTCACTGAGCATCGTTGTTTTTCACAAGCTAGAAAATATATAAAAAAGGCATAAGCATCGGCCAAAGCGTACTGACAAGAAACCGTTCACCGCTTAGTCGTAGAGTTAGGTGCCAGAGAATGCAATGGAATTAACCGCCATAGGATTTGACGACTGGTTTGAGCGACGTTCTACCGCCATCCTGCTGCCGGGACAAAGCGTAGCGCGCGTCACGGCCGTCGATAGGGGAGCCTTCATAGTTCGGAGCCAAGACGGCGAAAAACATGCGGAACTCTCTGGCAAGTTCCGTTTCGCAGTTGACGCCGCCATAGATCTGCCTTGTGTAGGGGATTGGGTGTGTGTGCAACATCATACCTCTGGAGGTCCCGCCATAGTTCAAAGCGTCCTTCCAAGAAAAACATTCCTGCACCGCAAATGCCCAGGAAAGCCAATGGATTTCCAGATGATCGCGGCGAACATCGATGTCGCATTCATCGTTCAGGCTTGTGGCTACGATTTCAACTTGGCGAGGCTCGACCGATACCTCGTGATGTCCAATGAAGGAGCGATTGAGCCTTGGATAGTCCTGACAAAAACAGATCTAGTGTCGCCTGATGAACTCAATCAAATAATCGAGCAAGTTAGTCGCCGATGTGCTTTCGCCAACATCGTTACTCTCAGCAACATAACGGGATTCGGTTTGGACCAGTTGCGCACCCTTCTCGTCCCCGGACGAACATATTGCCTGCTCGGCTCATCTGGAGTCGGGAAAACCACGCTTATCAACCGATTGATTGGTCATAATGCACTTGAGACAACGGCTGTCAGCGGGACAGGAGAAGGCGTCCATACCACTTCCCGGCGCCAGTTACTCATATTGGATGGTGGTGCCATGTTGATAGACACGCCGGGTATGCGCGAGTTGGGCATCCTTGGTGCTTGCGAAGGACTGGGCGAAACGTTTTCGGACATTCACGAACACTCCGCAAACTGTCGATTTGCGGATTGCACCCACACCGACGAACCTGGATGCTCAGTTCTTTTGGCTTTGGAAAATGGCACAATCAGTGAAGAAAGATTCCAGAGTTACCTCAAACTCAAGAAGGAAGCCAAGTTTAATGCTCTCTCCTACGTCGAGAAACGGAAGAAGGACAGAGCATTCGGTCGATTCATCAAGACCGCCAAGAAGAGCATTAGAAAACAGTAGCTGGACACTAAGCAGCAAATGCACTGGACGGCTTCGCCACCCAAGATTTTAGCCTTTAGAAATAATAATATCAAAAAATCTCTGGATGAAGGAATGACAAACGATCCCAACTCCGACTTGTCCACCGTGCTCTTGTGAGAGAAAAATAAATTCAGACAATGTACGTTTCGTGAAATAAGCGAGATATTTCGAGCAAGAGAAAACGGATAATATTGAATTTTTCGAAACAGGTAATAGTATAGCATAATAGTTATCTTTGGCTCGTATCAATCGGGAGCCGATTTATTGTAGAGATTAATGTAAAATTCCTTCATCCAGGCCAGATTGCTACGGAGGTCGATAGATGATGTTAATAAATTAAAAATCAGGAGAGAGATATGAGACTGAAGAATTCGGCGAAATGCGGTTTTATTGGAGCCGCCGCATGTACGGCGGGGCTGGCGGCACTACCAACTGTCACTTTGGCGGCTGACGCGCCAGCGCGAAAGCCAAACATTGTATTCATACTTGCCGATGATCTTGGATGGAAGGACGTGGGATATCAAGGCAGCGATTTCATGGAGACTCCCAATATTGATCGTCTGGCGAAGGATGGCATGGTCTTTTCCTCCGGCTACGCCGCTGCGGCAAACTGTGCGCCAAGCCGAGCATGCCTCTTATCTGGGAACTACACGCCGCGTCATGGCGTATATGCGGTAGGTTCCACCGAGCGTGGTCCTCTTAACGAGATGCGCTTGGTCCCGATTCCAAACAAGAGCGGTTTATCAAAGGAAAACATAACGATTGCGGATGCGTTGAAGGAAGCAGGTTATATCACTGGAATCTTTGGCAAGTGGCACTTAGCTGGCCCCGACGGATCCAATCCTGAGGAACAGGGATTCGACGTTGTTTTTCAGTCCGAACACGCTTGGAAAGCCAAAGAAGCGGATAATCCAAAGGGTATTTACTCCCTTACGAAGGCGGCATGCGATTTCATGGAAGCAAACAAGGACCGCCCTTTCTTTCTTTATCTGCCGCACTATGCGATTCACACTATCCTTCAGGCCCGACAATCCTCGCTTGAGAAGTTTAAAGCTAAGGAGCCGGGAAAACAGCATAATGACCCGCTTTATGCCGCCTGCACTTACGACCTCGATGATGGTGTAGGAATACTTTTGAAGAAGCTCTCCGATCTGGGTTTGGAAAAAGACACCTTGGTGCTTTTCACCAGCGACAACGGGGGTACCCGCAACTCATCCCAGGAACCATTGCGAGGCAGCAAGGGGGGCTACTATGAAGGAGGAGTAAGAGTGCCGTTTATCGTGCGCTGGCCAGGCGTGACCAAGCCTGGCAGCCGATGCGACGTACCTGTGATAAATCAGGATATCTTCCCCAGCTTCCTTGCTGCAGCCGGCGTTCCTGTTCCTAAAGATAAAATGCTTGACGGGGAAAGCATTCTTACCCTCTTAAAAGGCGGTGACAAGCTCCAGCGCGAGTCAATTTTCTGGCACTTCCCAGGATATCTCAATGGTCCGGTAATGCGTGGTCGTGAACTCGATGTACGTACAAAATTTCGCACACGTCCGGTCAGCGTAATTCGCAAAGGAGATTGGAAACTTCATCTATTCCATGAGGAATGGCAACTTGACGGCGGACGAGACGCGCTCGCATCCAACAACGCAGTGGAACTCTACAATCTGCGTGACGACATTGGAGAACGCGAAAATCTTGCGCTGAAGAATACAGCCAAACGGGATGAATTGCTCGACGATCTGCTGCGCTGGATTACCGAGACCAAGGCACCGATCCCGAGCGAAAAGAACCCGAATTACGACCCAGGATCATCAAAGAAATCAACTTCGAAGGATGGAGGAGAAAAATCCAAAAACCCTGCTGCTGAAAAACAATCAAAGGACGAATCCGAAGAGTAATGCTGAGTTGCGTTCAAAGAGCCGGCGGGTAAAGATTGCGAAACATTCAGATGCAGAACTGGTGTAGGTGTCCATCAAGTTCCCGATCGGAGAAAGGACTAAGATTTGTGGTTTTTGGGGATGAAATCCGTTTGAGATGTTTGGCATGAAAAGGTACAAGGTCTATAATACCAGAGGCATAACCTATTAGAGCAAGAAAATGCCTTTGATTTATTGCTTTAAGACTTATTATTTTTCCAAAATTAACGTATTTCACTTATCAAAAATCAATAATTATACGTATCTGACCCCAATGACTATCAGACCCCAATGACTATCAAACGCAAAATGTAGGCTAAGTTGCGTTCAAATAGACGGCAGGGTTTGGGGGGGCTGCCCCGAGAACTTTGGAAACGTGGTCCGCCCTCCTTTGTCAAGACATTTTAATTGACAAGGTAATCTTGTATCATGAATTGACGTTTTATTAAACAAGGGGCTTCACTTCGCAGTTGAATCTACCATTTGATTTTCAACTCCATAATGCTACAGTTTGCTAAAAGAAAAACCATAACAAAACAATCCAGCTGACCTTTTTCCGCCGCTTCGCGGCTTCACAAGGCAGCTGATTTTTAACGTTGGAGAAAGGATATATGAAAACAATTTTGCTACTATTTTTCCTCATCGTTGTTGCCGGTTGCACAACCCTCGACGTCGAGAAGGCTGACTCTATTGCCGATCAACTCCTCGACAAAGTTGTTGTAGAGAGAATCGATCTGGACTTCGATTCTCCACGGGAGGACAAGGGTGATTTGCTTTGGAATAACTTTGCCGGCAAGCCCTATGAGGATCAGTTTTCGGAACTTAGCACAAAAAACTGGTATGTGAACTGCCAGAAGTTTCGTGACCGTTTGATTTCGCGGGCTCAAGCAGGTGGGTTTGACGCTGACAGCCTCCGGCGGATTCTTGATGGACTTAACTTCAAGCAAGATGACAAGACGGCCCGTATTCCAGTCGGTGCATTTGCTGCTCATAAAGGCATCGAAGATGTTTGGATTATTGTCCTCAAGTGGGAGTACCCAGGTTCATACGAGGAAGATGGCAAGCTCTACTGGCATAACCTTGGGCATATTGAAGTGATAGCCTTCAGAATGAAAGATGGGAAAGAAGTGGATTCCGTCAAGTGTGGCTAAAATCGCGAAAAAAGCACTGGAGACAATGCTATAAAGGCCGCACCTCATTGTAACCGTTAGAAATACTACGACTTGCCACTTGCTAATCGGAAAACGGTTCCACCCCAATTAAAACATTTTAAGTTAGCCTAGGTCAGGTTATATTATTAGGTCATATAA
>CAZXAC010000072.1:0-11446 GCA_964638335.1 uncultured Lentisphaera sp.
TGGCTCTCATTCCGCCGACAGAACGGTGTCCCTTAAGTCCTATCAGCCCACATGCCTTGGCTTCCTTGAGAAACTTACCTTCCAAATCTTCATTTGGAAGTCTGAAAACAACGTTCATTGCGGATCTACTATCTTTCTGAACTGGCGTCCTATAGAAGGATCCGGAATCTATCTTATCGTATATCAGTTTCGCCTTGGCATTATTGATCTTTTCTATTTCAGCCAACCCACCTTTCTCCTTTATCCAGTCTGTAACCAGAGCTATCATGTATATGCCGAAAGTGGGAGGAGTGTTGTAGAGCGATTTATGCTCTATGTAAGTAGAATACTTCAGCATGGTCGGAAGCTTTTCCGCAGCTTTGGCGGCGAAATCATTTTTTATTATCACGACCACCACACCGGAAGGTCCTAGATTTTTTTGAGCTCCGGCATAAATCAATGAAAACTTGCTCACATCTATTTTCTTTGACATTATGTCGCTAGACATGTCGGCGACGAGAGGAACAGGCGATTGCGGAAAACTATGATACTGAGTCCCGAATATCGTATTATTGCTGGTAATGTGAAGATATGCCGCATCCGGGCTCATCTTCCAATCTTTAGGACTTGGAATACGATCGTAGTTTGACGCTTTGCTTGAAGTTATGACTCTGGTATCTCCGATCAGTTGGGATTGCTTTATGGCGGCCTGCGACCAACTGCCGGTGTCAGCGTATTCAGCAAAAGTCCCCTGCTTCAAGAAGTTCATCGGAATCATTGCGAACTGCAAACTCGCCCCACCTTGTATGAAACACACCGAATATGATTCTGGGATGTTCATTATTTCACGAATGTTTTTTTCAGCACGTTCAATGACTGCAGTGAATTCGGAACCCCTGTGGGAAAGCTCCATTATACCGCATCCGCTGTTGGCGTAGTCAGTAAACTCACCTTTTGCCCTCTCCATAACCTGAGTTGGCAACATTGATGGACCGGCACTAAAATTGTAGACTCTCATCTTGGGGTTCTCCATATTTATATGGTTTCTCTTCAAGCGAAGCAGTTAAGATATTTGCTTGACGCAAAAAAACAACCAAAAAAATGATTTTTCGCTTAGCCATGCTTGACTTTAAAGTTTTTCCAACGCATATTATCGCCAGAATTTAGATTGTATAAAAAATAAACTGTTCAACTCATCTGGAGTAGAAATATGCCTAAGTTAGTTTGTCTGAGTGGAATGAATAAAGGCGAAGAGTTTCTTCTGCAAGAGGGTGAGAATACCATTGGAAGAAGCGACAGCAGCAAGATATGCATCTTCGACAAGAAGGCGTCCCGCCTACACTGCCGAATAATCCTTCAAGGCAACAGTGTGTTTTTAGAGGACAACAATAGCACCAATGGTACGAAACTTAATAATGAACCGATAAGCGCCAGACTCGAAGTGCATCCAGGGGACCATATAAGACTCGGTCAAACAGTTCTGCTAGTAAGCGATAAGCCCTTCTCCCCTACTGAGACTGGAAAGCAAAATGTTCAGAGCAAGTACGATGCCCTCCTACAAGAGGCAACCTTCCAAGTTACTAAGACAACTGCTTTGAGAAAGATGAGATCCGAAAAGGATGGACGGGACGTAGGATTTCTATATTTTTTCCAGAAAGGGGACAAGTAGAGAAGCTTCAGCGACTTTAGCATTTACGCGTCATATGTATCATATCGAAGCTTTGCCCTTTAGATTTCATATTTAGGAGTTTGTTTCGTGAAAGAAGGAAAGAAAGAGGCTCACCATCATACGGTAGACATAGAGATTGAACAGTGCAAGGGATGCGGAAAGTGCGTCGTGGCCTGTCCTAAGAAAATCCTAAAGATGAGCTCCAGCATAAACAGTTACGGTTTCAAATACGCCGTATGCGTTGAGGATTCCTGTATAGGTTGCGGGAATTGTTTCTATTCATGCCCAGAACCGGGAACAATTACGGTATACCAAATTGACATGCTTGAAACACCAAATTCAGCAGCAAAAGATTCCCCCCCAAAAAACGCAGATGGAGAAAAATGTCTGAAAAGAAAGAAATAAGGATTCTTTTAAAAGGCAACGATGCTGTAATATATGGAGCACTATTGGCTTCGTGTGATTGTTTTTTCGGGTATCCCATCACTCCAGCCAGCGAGATAGCGCACACAGCCGCCCTCCTGTTTCCAAAACTTGGAAGAATTTTCCTGCAAGCCGAATCTGAAATAGCGGCAATCAACATGGTATTTGGCGCCGCAGCCTCGGGGAAAAGCGCTATGACAGCATCTTCTGGTCTTGGGATAAGCTTAAAACAGGAATGCGTTTCATATATGGCCACCTGCGAGATGCCAGGGGTAATAGTTGACATCATGCGTGGAGGTCCGGGTCTTGGCAATATCGGGCCAGAACAGAGTGATTACAATCAAGTGGTCAAGGGGGGCGGACATGGCAACTACAAATGCATAGTTTTAGCTCCGGATTCCCCTCAAGAAATGTGCGACTTCACATATTGGGCATTCTCTCTGGCAGAAAAATACAGGATACCGGTTTATGTGCTATCTGACGGAGTAATAGGGCAAATGCTAGAATCTGTAAAGCTACCACAACCTCTAGATAAAAAAAACGAGCCTAAGTGGTCTCTTACAGCTAGGCAAAAAGCTAATTACGTAACATCAATATTCCTTGAACATGACGATCTTGAAGAGGTAAACAGGAGACTGCAGGAAAAGTATTCCCTGATCTCTAATAATGAACAAAAATTCGAATCCATGATGACTGATGACGCCGACATAGTGCTTGTTGCCTACGGCATAAGTGCAAGAATCGCGAGAAATGCCGTTCAAAGGATGAGAAAATCCGGCATAAAGGCCGGCCTACTAAGACCTCAAACATTGTTTCCCTTTCCATTTGACGAAATTAATCGCATCGAGCCGCGCGCTAAGGCTTTTGTGAGTGTCGAGCTGAGCAACGGACAAATGATAGACGACATACGTCTTGCGATATCATGCAAAAAACCGGTCAAACTTTGTTCAAGGATGGGAGGCAATTTACCGTCAGAACAAGAAATAGAATCCTTCTGCGTGAAGACGCTTTCGGAGGTCTCATGAAAAAAGCCATTTTCAAAAAACCCTCCTCTTTTTTTGATATCTTTTCTAGGCGTCCGGGGCAGATAAAGACCAACATGCACTACTGTCCGGGCTGTGGACACGGAGTATTGCACAAACTTATTGCGGAAGCCCTTTCGGATTTGGAGATGAGGGATGACACCATAATGGTATGGCCTGTAGGCTGTTCAGTATTTGGATATTACTATTTCAATGCCGCCGGAATATCAGTACCACATGGGAGAGCGCCAGCCGTGGCGACTGGAATAGTGCGATCCAATCCAGAATATAATGTGATATGCTATCAAGGCGATGGAGATCTCGGAGCTATAGGTCTGAATGAACTTATTCAGGCGGCAAACCGAGGAGAAAATATAACTGTCCTATTCGTTAACAACGCAATATACGGAATGACTGGTGGTCAGATGGCTCCGACAACGCTTCCAGGGCAGAAGACTCAAACATCTCCTTACGGCAGAAGCATTGAGAATGAAGGATATCCTATGAAGATATGTGAGATGGTTGCCGCCTTGGATTCTCCTATTTACGTTGAAAGGGTCGCATTAAATTCTCCTGCAAATATCAGAAAATCCAGAGCGGCACTTAGAAAAGCCTTCTCTTATATGAAGGATAAGAAAGGATTTTCGCTAGTTGAATTTCTTTCAGCATGCCCTGTGAATCTAAAGATGAGCGCTGAAGACAGCGACAAGTGGATACAGGAAAAACTCATACCCTACTTTCCTCTCGGAAAATACAAAGATGTTGGTCAAGAAAGGGTTTCTAAATCTGGGATAAAACCTGTCTACGACAAGGCCATAGTTGAAGACATATTGTTTCCTCAGGATCAGGAGATAGGTCCCGGAATATCTCCGGACGGTTCGGATTTTTTACTAAAGATAAGATGTGCGGGTTTCGGAGGACAGGGGATTTTGAGTTTGGGGCTCATGATAGCCGAAGCCGCCCATCAGCAGGGCTTCGAAGTGACATGGTTACCATCATACGGTCCAGAAATGCGGGGCGGAACGGCGAATTGTTCAATAGCAATATCCTCCAAGAAAATCCCTTCTCCGATTGTTGAGAAAGCCGACTTGATGATAGTTTTCAGCCAACAGGCGATGGATAAGTTTGCAAGCGAAATGGAAGCTGGAGGCTACATACTGTTCGATAAAAACAATGTGGTCTCAACAGGAAAAAACGAGAAATCATGCGCGATTTTCGGGCTGAATGCTTCTGAACATGCAAAGAACATCGGAGATCCAAGAATAGCAAATACTCTTATGCTTGGAGCTCTGTCATCTTTCGTAAAACAGATTGACAGAGGGGCATTTTTGAGAGCCATAAGAAAAGCCTTCGCCCGCAAAGAAAAAGTTTTAGACATAAACCTAAGGGCATTCGGTGAAGGGGAAAAACTGATTTCAAATCTCATCGGAAGGGAAAAATGCTCACAAAAAGAATAATCCCTTGCCTCGACGTCACCGGAGGGAGGGTGGTAAAAGGCGTAAATTTTGTAAATCTCTCCGACGCCGGTGATCCAGTTGAAGCCGCAAAAGAATACGACAGACAAGGTGCAGACGAGCTTGTATTCCTAGATATCACAGCGAGCAGTGATGGGAGAAGAACCATGGTTGACATTGTACGGCGAACTGCCGAGCAGGTCTTCATTCCTTTCACCGTGGGCGGAGGCATAAGAACTATAGAGGACATGAGAGAGATTCTGAACGCCGGAGCGGACAAGGTTTCTCTAAATACGGCGGCGATATTAAACCCTGAGCTGATAAAAGAGGGCGCGACGACGTTCGGCAGCCAATGCATAGTCGTTGCGATAGATGCGAAAAGGGGAACGAGACCAAATTCATGGAATGTATATACCCACGGAGGCAGAAAAGTCACAAATCTTGATGCCATTGAGTGGGCGCGTAGGGCTGAAGAACTTGGAGCAGGAGAAATTCTTCTTACAAGTATGGATTGCGATGGCACAAAGAACGGTTATGACATTCCCTTAACCCGCACGATATCAGATTCTCTAAACATCCCCATAATAGCCTCAGGCGGAGCGGGAGATTTAGAACACATCAGCGAAGTGCTTACCGAAGGCGGAGCGGACGCCATATTAGCAGCAAGCATTTTTCATTTCGGATCATATAAGGTATCCGACGTAAAAAACTTCTTAAAAACTAAAAAAATACCTGTCCGCCAATAAGGCGCTCGCCCCAGATGCCGAATAGTTATTTAATTATAAGCAAACTGATGGCCATCACAAGCATTCCGCTGACAAGTCCAATAAGGCTGTCATGACCTTTGCCATATGCTCTGCTCGTAGGCAGGAGTTCATCGAGACTTATATATACCATTATACCTGCGACAGCGCCAAAAGTTATACCCATAAGCTCTTTTGGAATCATACCATTGTCTCCGCCAACAAAAGCACGTATTAAGAAATAAGCTATTATTGCACCAAGCGGCTCCGCCAGACCGCTCAGAACTGACAATAGAAAAGCCTTGCTCCTGTCGCCAGTAGCGTAAAATATAGGGACAGACACACTTATTCCTTCTGGGATATTGTGTAGGGCTACTGCGATCGCAATAGCAATTCCGACTCTTGGATCCTGCAATGCGGACAAAAAAGTGGCCAAGCCCTCAGGAAAGTTATGTATTGATATTGCCATGGCTGTAAAGAGTCCCATCCTCATCAACTTTTTATTAGTTCTGCCGTGATCATGAAAACCGCATGAGGTTTTTCCTTGAGATGACTTTGAAAAATCATCTGCTAGAGGTCGAACGGCGGAAGGATCATGCAATGGCATAGTCTCAGTTTCCGAGTGAGTTTCATGCGGATTTTCAGCTGCTGGGATAAGATTATCTATCAAGCCAATCAAAAGTATTCCTCCGAAAAAAGAAACAACATTTATCCAACCTCCCATCCTATCTCCATAACGTTCTCCGAGAACAGCAAATCCTTTGAAGAAAATCTCAACGAATGAAACGTAAAGCATTACTCCGGCAGAAAAACCGGTTGCTACAGATAGAAAACGGTAATCCGTCCTCTTGGCAGTAAAAGCAATCACGCTCCCGATACCAGTCGAAAGTCCTGCAAAAACAGTCAAGGCAAAAGCCATCAAAACTTCATTCATTAGAAACTCCATTGTATAAATACGTTCATTCTGATAATAAAGAATATTCCTATCTGAAAATTTTTCTATCTGCCAATATAAGCTTTTGCCTGTCTCGCAAACGCCCAACGTTCTCATATCTTCCGAACTCAGGATTCAAATTGGCATTCCTACCTGAACCCAGTTCAAGTCCCTCCCCCGGTTGATTATGGTCATCTGAACCGTTTGTAAAAAGCAACTGTAACCTCTCAGGATGTTTTCTATTGTAAGATTCCCTTATATTATCAAATACTGTTGTCTGATTCAAGCCTGTCTCCGGACAAATTCCGTTTCGCCATCCGTCAACTTCTATGCATTGCAAACCCTTGGCGGCAAGTTCTTCCACCACCTTCTCCATACCGACATTATCGATCCCCTCTTTCCTTCTTAACTCGGTAGGGTGAGGAATCCCGGCCAACCCTCCCCATTCAAATATACGTTCAACAAAGGCAGAAGGACTCATGTCAAGCTTGGTTTCAAGAGCAAAGTCTAGCATATCCGCCTTAGTAGTATACCTCGCTTGAAAATCCTTAACGTCCGTAGCAATTCCACGCGAGCTTAGTTCGGGACCATATTTCTGCCACATTATTACACTGATATCACCTTTAGTGCTCAAGCCGTTCCTTACGTATTTAAAAATATCCGAATTTGTTATTTCCGCCTTAAACCCCAAGCGGGCAAAACATTCCGGGATTCTATTTATCATCTTATCAAGTTGTTCTTTCTTCGCGCTTCGAATTTCTTCCACTACGGGATTAAAAAGCCCTGACCTGAATTTTTCAATGAAGTCTTTTTTATCTGGGAAATAGGCTATTATTTCGATTCCCGGTCGGTCCGAATAAAATTCTGAAGCCGGCACTACGTCTACACCAAAAATCTCCCCGGCTTTTATAGCTTCAAGTTGTCCGTCGAAAAGATCGTGATCGGCGATCGCAATAGCCTTCATATTACGTCTGAAAGCTTCAAAAACTTTTGCTGAAGGCGAAAGATAGCCATCCGAAAAAAATGAATGGCAATGCAAATCTATTTCGCAAATAGCCGACAAATCCGGAGAAAACTTATCGAATAGAATCAACGCCGACTCAAGGCGTTCCTCCGGAGAAACACGAAAATCATCAATAGTCTTTAGGGGATCTTTAATGATCATAATGGGGGTAACAATAATTCGTTTTTCCAAATACTCAAAATTGCATAGAACTTTGAAGGCACTATCTTAGTACTAGTTTTGCTTACTGGCGCATACGTTGCTTTTCGGCAGATCTGTCACTAGGTCAAAAAGAGAATAGCCCGGATATGCACTTTGCATAACTTCCTTGGGGCAAATTTGATCCACTAAAATCTAAAAAATTAGGCCACCCCGAAATGGCAAATTTCGCAAAATTCAGAGCCTCTCATCTCAGACTTGGAAGAAGAGGCGAAAACAAGGTCTGTGAGTATCTTTACCGAATGAATTGCAACGTATTGCAAAGAAACTACCGGCACGGAAGGGATGAAATAGATATTATCGCCTTAGATGGCCTAACAATCTGTTTTGTAGAAGTAAAAACGAGAAAAGTCCCATTAAAAACCAGACCAGCCTCAGGACTCGACGAAGGACAAAAAAAAAGAATACGAAGAGCGGCGAATCATTACTTGTCGGATATAGGCAACCCCAAACTTCCGCACAGGTTTGATTTGGCTGAGGTTGTATTCAATGATTTTGATCTTGTTGAATTCCGTTACTGGGCAGATTCATTCGGGAAAGCCGTGTGAAAAATAATATTTACATGTTATATTCGGGAAATATTATCAAACAAATCTAAGACTCTTAGATCTCATGATTCTCCATGAAAAGAAGACATATGTCGGCGTAGCAGTTCTCCTGTTGTCGATCCATTTCATTTTATCTTCTCTTGCGATTTTCGCAAAGTCGCCAACCTTTGACGAATCAGTACACTTAAGCGGCGGATACACATATTGGAAATTAAACGACTACAGGATAAATCCAGAAAACGGAAATTTCCCTCAGCGATGGGCGGCATTGCCACTCCTTATAAAAAACAATATCACGCTACCACTTGAATCGGAATACTGGAAAAACTCCAAACAGTGGTTTTTTAGCTATATATTCATATTTAAGTCCGGGAACGACCACGAATCTTTATTTCGCCTTTCAAAATTTAATATGATATTGCTCAGCCTAGCCCTCTGTTCATCCGTTTTTTTCATATCAAAAAAAATATTTGGCATTCGTGGAGCAATGATATCCCTTGCTTTGTGTGCTCTTTCCCCAACGATCCTAGCTCATTCAAACCTAGTTACGTCGGATATGTCTTCAGCGCTGTTTTTCCTACTTTCAATATTTTTTCTGTGGGAAAACCTCCGTAAAATAAATCTTTCAAATACGATTCTATGTTCACTGTCACTTTCCTTTTTATTCCTTTCAAAAATGTCGGCCCCATTGATAATACCGCTCTACCTTATAATAATTTTAATACGATTGAGAAGCCCTGAATCGATCGTGTGCGAATTTCGCAACAAAAAAAAATTATTAGACAATAGTGCAAGCAAGATTAAAGGAATAGCTGTTCTGGTACTGATACATACTCTTTCAGTTTTCGTTACGATATGGGCGGCTTACGGCTTCCGTTATCATCCGGTACCTGCGGGGTCTCCATCGGCAGGAAAAGTTGCAATGGAATGGAACGAACTTCTAAAGGATAACGACTCCCTTGAAAAAATCATAATAACGATGGATAAGTTTCGCGCACTGCCCCGCGCATATCTCCACGGTTTTTTGTACGTAAAAAAACATCTAGGCAAACGTCTTGCGTTCATGAACGGAGAAAAAAGTAAAGACGGTTTTGCACTTTTCTTCCCTTACTGTTTTCTAGTCAAAACGCCAATTCCATCATTGCTAATGATGATAGCATCGGTATTTATAATCACAGGACTGGGGCGCAGGCCTAAGGACATTGCTCCATTCGTAATATTTACGCTTATATTCGTCTCCGTAGCGTTAACAAGCTCCATAAACATAGGTCACAGACATCTCCTGCCCTTGTATCCGATAATTTTCATCTTTTGCGGCGTACTAGGAACAAATTCTCAAAACAAGGATACATCATTCAAGAGAAATTCATTTGTTTTGACTTGTATCGTCTGGCTGGCCTTCGAGGCTGTCGCCTCAGCACCAAATCATCTTTCATATTTCAATCAGATTGTCGGAGGTTCTGGGAAAGGATACTTACATCTTGCGGATAGTTCAATAGACTGGGGACAGGATCTTAAGGATGTCAAAAAACTCAGGGATAAGCTTGATCCTGAGCATAATGAACTGTTCCACATCGCGTACTTTGGGACGGCTTCCATCAACAGCTACGGACTTAAGGATTTCATCTCCCTGCCGGGATTCTTCACACAGGAGAATGCTGTTGTCCACCGATATAAACCGGGGTACTACTGCATAAGTACTACTATGCTATATCTGCTCTATTATCCGGATATATTCGCATCTTTGAAGTATCCGCCCGAAATACTCTTTGATGATTCTCTGGAAAAGATAACTCCTTTCGCGGAAGATCTTTTCGCCGCCGCAGAAAAAGGGAATTCTTCTCTTTTTAAATTCATATCAGATAATGGAGAAGAATTCTGCGTCAGGAGATATCGCGCTTATGATCTGATAAGATTTGCAAGACTCGCGGAATATCTCAAGAAAAAATCTCCGGATTTCAGAGCCGGTCACTCAATACTTGTCTACCGGCTGGAACAGGAAGACATTGACAATGCCTTGAAAACAAAGGTAATTTTCTAAACTGAACCGTTCGTGGGATTATCGAGTTAAAGATCTGAAGCCAATTTCGCAAAAATCGTGAATTCAGCACGAATATCTTTCAATAAAATAGTCTTTATCGGATTACTATTTTCCACCGGAGAAAATTTCTCAGACGCTCCAAGTCCAGTGTCATTTATCCTCTTTAGTTTCTGCATCACAATGTTTTTAATTTCCTCATAGTTCTTGACTCCCTTTATACTGGCTCTGTGAAATTCGGAGCTAAATTCTCTACCTTCTTTTCTCTCTTCAATGCCAGTCTTCAGCCTGCCTCCCGCAGTCTCTATTTTTATATCTGCTATTCCAAAAAATTTTTGAAGTGGTCCCTGAGTAACATATAGGCTCTGAACTTTTGAGAAGGTAACAGTCATCTCCTTGATATCGAAGACCCCCTCTCTTATTCTTAAAGAATTTTCATCCAAAAGATACCATCGCATTCTGTAATCTATTTGAAAGATCAGAAACGTAAAAACTGCAGTCATAAAAAAATAAAGCAAAGCAAGACCTAGGGATATTGCGAAAATGCCAAGTTTGGGGAGGGAAAGACTAGCTCCATCAGCTGCAGAGAATGAACCCATAAATGACAAAACCAAAAACAGCGGAGCGAAAAATAATCCGATGATATTCCCAAGTATGAATTTGCATATCCTGTATCTAAGAAAGGCGGGATCTGCCCTAAAAATCTTCTCGTAATGCAACTCCGAGCTACGAACGGATGGAATCTTCAAAGAGCTCATCAAAATTTTAATCAGCGTTTCCAATTGAAAACCCGTTTGAGGAATTATCTCTTAGACAGTTTTTCTAATGCTATTCTGGCCTTAGAAATTTCATCTTTTATTTCAAGCAAGATCTTTATGTCAGGAGAGTTTTCTGGGACCGAAGAAGGAACGCCCCCTGCCCCGCTCACTTTTGAGCCACGCATTTTGGAGTAAAGAAAGTCCCTTAGTTCATCGCAAAATGTTATGCCTTCTATAACCATTTCCGCTTCCGCACTGCCTGAAGCGGTCTGAATCCTGATATCCGCAAGACCCAACCAGCGCTGAACAACACCTGAGCTCAAATGTATGTCCTGTATTCTTGAATAGGTGAGATTAACTTCTTTCTTAAAGAAAAGCCCCCAACTCATTGAAATTCCCTCAGCATCGAAACGATATCTCATCGTATAATATCTAAAAAATAGAGCTGGAAAAACTAGCGGGAAAAAAATCAGTGATATTGCAGACCTTATTAGGTAAAGCTTTAACAACTGAGGGGAAGGCCTGTCTATTGCAAAAATCTTCGATTCATTCATTCTCGTATTCTCTCTTTTTCCTTTCTAAATAGTCAACAGCTCTTGATATCTCTTTTTCCAACTCTGTGGCAAATTGTCCTTCTCTCCTATAGGTTTGCCACA
>CAZXAC010000073.1:0-11397 GCA_964638335.1 uncultured Lentisphaera sp.
GCAATTTAGCAGGGCTCCTTTTCGTTTTTCCTTCCTTGTGGGAGGGAAGGCTTTAACAGGCTCCTGCTCTAGCGATTGGATAAGCATTAAGGACGGTAAATCTGTGCTTAGAATGGATTCTCCGGAGGACGAGAACTTTCTTGGTTTTGGTTATCAGGGCTCCAGATACATATATCCGTTTGCGCCGGACTGGGCACCTCTCAACCACAGAGGGCGTTCCATGCAGATGAGGGGACTTACAAATCACAGGGTTTATTTTATCCCATTTTTCCAGAGTTCCAAAGGATACGGTTTCTTCCTGAACACAATCGTAAGGTCTGAATGGGACATGGCAAAGACTGACAAGAATGCCTACTCAATAGAGATATGTGAGGATAAACTCGATTTCTATCTGATAGGCGGACCTAAATTCAAGGATATTACGGAAAGGTACACGGAAATCACCGGTCGGCCAAGAATGGTTCCAAAATGGATGATAGGAGCAACTGACGAAGCAAAATTGATGAGCATTGGTCATAGGAAAAACAATCCTGAGATATCTGCCTTGAATGACAAAACGACAGAGTTTTCCATAGAAGAGAAGGCGAGGGCGAGAGGCGACATAGATCCCTATGTCGGGATGAATGTGAGGTGGTTTGACCAAAAAGAAGTGGAAGCCTCAGCGAGGCATATAAGAAAAAATCATTTTGTGTGCGATTATTTTCATTTCGACAGCGCATGGCAGACCATCCGTGGATCTTTGGAATGGGTACGCCAGATACATGATCCGAAGGGGATGATTGGGCTCTTGAACAGGTTAAACTTCAAGCCCGGATTGTGGCAGAGGGCGACCATAGAACGAGCGGATTATTCTTTGTACAAGGAAGCCGAGAAAAAAGGATATCTCGTTGTGGGACCCGATAAGAAACCTTTCATGGGCGCCATGAATGACGAAAAAAAGGTGCTCTTCGACTTCTCAAATCCGGAAGCCGTGAAATGGTGGAATGAGAAAACATCTAAACTTGTTGAGATGGGGGTGAAATGCTTCAAACTTGATTCGGAAAGCGGGGGATATGGTGAGCTAACGCCGGAAGCGGAAAATCTGAAGTTCTCAAACGGCCTTTCCGGTAAGCAAATGGAAAATTATCACGGTGCTCTTTATGCCAAGGCTGTTTTTGACGGAATGAAGGAAGCCCTCAAGGGCGAACGTGTCGCCATGCACATATTTTATCCGATATATTTTGCCAGCGGCAAATATCCAGTTTGCGCCTTGGGAGACAGGAGACACCGTTGTACGCAAGAAAACAGAATTAGAATTGCGTTATCTATGGGATTGGCTGGTGTTCCTTTCTGGATGGGTGGGGATTACGAGCTGTTTGGTCTTCCTCATGTTGATAAGGCATTTAACATTAAACTTATGCCATACACGTATTCATACTGGCATGTGGCAGTACGCACCGGAATTCCTCTCATAAGGGCGATGGTATTTGATTATCAGGAAGATCCGGAATCTTATAATGCCGACACGCAGCTTATGTTTGGTGGAGAATTCCTGGTTGCGCCATCCATTCCTGGCTCAAAGGATTTTATGAAGGTTTTTTGTCCCCCGACTTATGCGGCCGGAATGGTCGAGGAATGGGAAAAGGGGAAAGATTGGAGGAGGGTATATTTGCCCAAAGGCGAGTGGATTAACTATTGGACAAAGGAAAAATATAGGGGCCCGGGCTGGAGGTGTTTCCAGATCAAAGAAGGAATGTGCCCGACATTTGTACGAGGAGGAGCCATCATTCCGTTTGGCCCAATGATGGAATACATCGAAGAGAAGCCCGCAAGTCCGCTCTCTATTGAAATTTATCCTTGCGGATCATCAAGCTTTACTCTGTACGAGGACGATGGAAAGACTTATGCTTACGAATCTGGGGAATTTTCAGAAACAGAAATTTCCTGCGTGGAAGAAAAAGATGACATCAGGATAGAGATAGGAAAGGCTTCAGGTAAATATGCCGGAATGTTGAGAGAGAGAGATTATGTCTTGAATATCTTCGGAATCCTTCACCCCGATTCTGTTATAGTACACGGAAAAACCCTGGAGCGTTTTAATACCGAAGCCGAATTGGCGGATTCGAAGTCGGGATGGTGCTATTACAACAACAAAAATTACTGCCGTAAGCTAATTATTAAATTATCTGGAGTCAAACATGACAAGGGGGTCAAGTTAAGCCTAGTCAATTGCTCCACTTTAGATAATTATTTTTAGGCTTACTCTCAAGAATCATACTGACTAATATCGACCCTTCTTGTACTGAAGTGGAGACGTCTTTGTATAGTTCTTGAACGCCCTTGAGAAGTTATGTACGTTGCTAAAGCCTAGCTTCTGGGCGATTTCTGAAATGTTATCATTACCGTATACAAGCATCTCGCAAGCTCTCTGGATTTTTACTTGGTTGTGTAGCTTTATGGGGCTGATTCCGTGCAGTTCCCGGAAAAGCTTCCTGAAATGTGAAGTGCTAAGTTTTATTTCAGATGCCAGTTTTTTTATATCCAGAGTCTTTTCTTCGGAAAGCCTGATGCTTGCGGCGCTCCTTTGGATTTCAAGCCATCGTACATCGTTCAAGTTATCTTTTCTTTCGTATTCTGAAATGATCATTGAAATGATTTGCATCATCATCCCAGAAAGAAGCAAAAAGGATTTTCCTCCACTTCTTCTGTGTTCGATGCAGATTTGTTTCATGAGTTGCTTTATGGCAGGTTTGTTGGAATTTTGAATCAGCCCGGAAAACTTTGATATTGTCCTGTCGTTGACTGGTGGATGCACGAATCTTTCCCAATCGCCAAATTCTGTTACCCCGTTTGGTATGAACGCATTCCAATGGCTCCTCTTTGAATCGTACACTAAATCAAAATGGATGTAGATGCAATTCATGCTCTTAGATGTTCCGCGGGTCTCGTGAACGACATTCGGCGGAATCCATAGGATATCATCAGCGCCTATTTTGTAATTATTATCTCCAATCGAGAACGTACCATATCCTTCCCCTATATAAAGCAACAAATAGTCGAGAATTTTCCTTCTCGCAAACCATGCTTCCCTGTGGTCATCTCCCGCTTGGCGAACAAACGGTTTGAAAATAGAAAATCTTTTCTGCTCATCATTAGTTGGAATGTTTATTTCACGCCTATATATGTGAGGAATTTTGTTTTCGAGCAATTGTCCCACCTCCCCAAAGCAACTTATAATCATTTATGATACATAAAAATCTTCTATGCGAAAGAAATTATAATAGATCACGTGTATAATATAAGGCATAAATAAAATTATAAAAGATAAAAAGTCCAATAAATTTAAAGGAGGCGCAAAATGCGAGAACCGAATTTTGATAACATGCTTAGAGTGCTTGAGAGAAAAAAACCTTCAAGGCCGACGCTCTTCGAATTCTTCCTTAATACGCCGCTAAATGAAAGGATTACTGGGGAAAAGTTGACAGCTGAACCTGGGAGCCTCGAATCGAAGAGACATAATATGCGCGCATACTACAAGGCCGGATATGATTATTCTACT
Source organism: uncultured Lentisphaera sp. (assembly GCA_964638335.1). Taxonomy (GTDB): domain Bacteria; phylum Verrucomicrobiota; class Lentisphaeria; order Victivallales; family GWF2-50-93; genus DYMC01. Next base: position 3,539 of record CAZXAC010000073.1, read on the forward strand.
TTGCTTACTGGTTTCAAGTTCGGTAGACCGACCTCTCCAAGTGAGGAATCAATCTCATTGAATGATGGGGCAATTGTAACCGACCGTAAAAGTCTGGAAACTGTAAAATGGAAGAGACCGGATGATTTTGATTATTCCGAAATAGACATTCTCGCAAAAGAGCTTCCGAAAGGAATGAAATTCATTGAATTTGCTCCTGGCGGTGTTTTGGAAAACCTTGTGTGGTGGGTAGGGTTTGACAATCTTTGTTTTATGCTTGTTGATGATCCGGGACTTGTTCAGGATATTGTCGACGCAATCGGAAGCCGCTTGTTAAGACATTATGAAATCCTGGGACAATTTGAATCTGTAGGTGCGATGATTGTCAATGATGACTGGGGCTTCAAGACTCAGCCGATGCTCAGTCCGGATGATATGAGAAAATATATCGTACCTTGGCATAAGAAAATTGTGGAGGCTATCCATAAATCAGGGAAACCAGCGATAATGCATTCGTGCGGAAACCTAAAAGACCTGATGGACGATATCATCGATGAAATCGGATTCGATGGCAAGCATTCTTATGAAGACAACATAAAGCCTGTAGAAGAAGCTTATGAAATGTGGGGAAACAGGATAGCAATAATTGGTGGGATTGATGTTGACTTTCTATGTAGAAATACGCCGGACCTTATTCGTGAAAGAAGTCGCCAGATGCTTAAACGGACCGCTGACAGAGGTGGATACGCTCTCGGCTCTGGCAACAGCATACCGGAATATGTCCCGCAGGATTCTTATTTCGCAATGACGTCCGTGGCTCTTCAAGCATAAAAAACGGCGTTGTCGGATTATCTTGGGAGACCGGAAATTTAATGCCGTCTCTTCTAGTGGCGACAGAATTTTGCTATCTGATTATGCGTCTGAATATTTCGCAATCTTTCCTCGCATGGGTCAGTTTAGTGTCTCTTTGAACACGACTCAGTATCGATAACTGTTTGCGAAAAAACGACAGTTTTATTTATTCCAATTTGAGAGTTATTCCATCTCTGTCGGATTTGCCTGGCAAAGGATGTTGCAGAACTGAACCATCCTCGCCTATCAGGTGGAAGATGGCATTCATTTCCGGCGGCGGATTGCCCTGTATCAGCATTTCCCAAGGCAGAGCCAGTTCAAAAGTTTTTCCCGGGAGTTCTTCCTGAAACTCGGCCTTGCCCGTCTTCTCAATCACTGTAAGGTTGAGAAGTCTTGCGTCAACAAGCTCTCCGGCTTTCTGTTTTCCGAAGGCAATCTTTGTGGGATTTATTTCAACTCCATCGAATCTGACTGTTCCCGATTCGGGATTTACCTCAATTGTTTTGCCTTCCATTTCAATCTTCGCCGAAGCCCGTCCTTTCTTTCCGGCAAAGATTATTCCACCGACAAAAAGTTCTTTCTTATCATAAAGAAGGTAGAATATGCCGGACAGGCTCAGATCGTCTTTGCCCTTTCCGGAAACAAGATCCTTGGCCCCGACCACTATGGGATCGGCATGGCGATATTGTGATATCGCCAGATCTTCCATGTCATTTGTCCAGTCGTCAAGTCTGCCATCAAACTCCAGAGGCAGGGTGTGTTTTATTTCAACTTCTAGGATTGAACCGGCGGTATTTGGTACTGAAACACCGGCATTGGCCAAAAGATTGGCAAGAAGCTGACGATGCGACTCTAATTTTTTATTCCAAGGCTCGATTGTGGTGGCTATAAGCTCGCCTTTTCCTATTTTCTGCATTACTGCCAATGGCGGAGCCGGCTCCCTGGCTTCAAGTCCGTAGAACCCAGTCGTCACCTGCGTACTTCTCTTGAAGGGGCTGTGTCCCTTGCAGTGTCCAGCCATGAGAATTGCGGCATCCGCAGGAGTCTTGAGCAATGCTCCCTTCGCAGGAGTTGTCTCTAATGGCAGGAAGCTTGCACTTGCAATCCCCCAGAAAAGCGGATGATTCAACACGCCGTTCCTAGTTCCGGAATAAAAACCGTCGGCAAGCTGTTCGACCTGATAGCCGGGCAGGCGATTGCAGGTTTCGCAGGACATAACCAGCACCGTGCTTCCATTTTTTGCGATTTCCGCAAGCAACAATGTATCGGCACCATCTCCGGCTATGACAAACTTAGGTGCGGATTGCGCAATGCTGATATTTACAAAACATTTTTCTTCAATACCGGTCAGACCTGCCATTTTTTTGGGATTGATGTTGCCGAGCAGTCCAACAACTTGGTTATCACAAGTCCATGCCGGCCCGTCCAAGTATCTCAGAAGATTGAAGAAAAGAGCTCTGGCAGCCGGGTGAATGCGCTGTTCAAGGACTTGGGCCTGACAAAGAAAACCGCTTCCTTTCCCGGCACAGAATTCTGTAAGCATAGTATTTTCCCTGCGGCTTGCTCCCAGAAGGACACGATATGGCCCATCAGCCTTAACCTTGAGGGAATTTGCGCGGGTGAAACAATCGTCTCCTATCCTTCCATCTACCGGATTCCATTCGTTGAAATCAACAGGTTCCAGGCCGGCAAGAGCAGTATGCCCATTTGCATACACAGGAATTTTCCGGCTGTAAAACAAATCCTTGTTTATCGGTTCCCAGCCGCCACGGTCAAATTCCGGAGCAGAAGGCCGCATTGAAGACCAGAAAGGCAATCCCAGAGGAAGCCACTGCGGTCTCTCGTTTTGTGTCAGAACCAGCAGGCGTCCGCCGTTCTCAAGATAGCGGCGGACAGTTTCCGGGTCACGACCCAATGCATCATTTTTTGCTCCCGGCGGTACAATCACAATGCTTTTTTCAGGGATTTCCGGAAGAATTGCTGAAACAATATATTTTATTCCTAATTCGTTGAGAGCTGATCTAGTAAAATCATTCGCCTCCGGAACCACATAAATCTGTCTTGAAGTCGTTACTGGGGCGAACAAATCCTTGGCGATGGAATGAATTTTCAAAACGTCTTCTTCAATTTTATTGCCATCATTGCCGAAAATTTCGGACTTGATTTGGGATTCTCCCAACTCGGCGGTAAAAGAGGCCTTGAATCTCTTTTGCTCAGCGGGCTTGAGCGTCAGTTTCCATTCATGCTTCTGGCTGCGATATTCGCATTTTACCTGAAGTTTGGCATCTTCCTCGCTATCATTGCACACAACGATATCGCGTTCAAATGTCTCGCCAGTAACAGCTGAAGAACTGCGTGGCCAGGCGAAGACAATTATCGGGGCTATTCCGCGTCCGGCCTCGGAACGAACGGTTTTAAACCGCCAGTGAAAAGGAGGCTCATTCAGATTTTTGATATCGTCTCTGGAAAAGAGAGGGCCGGTACGCGTAACAGGCCAACGCGTCAGTCTGTGCGGCATGATTCCGCAAACACCGTAATTGCGCATTTCCAGCATGTGCTCCCGGTAAAGTCTCGCCTCTTCCCTGTGATAATCTTCCCGATCTGAATATTCATAGCCGTTGGGAAGCCTAGTATCACCGCGTCCGCCCATCCAGAATTCACCCATCATCAGGGGAACTTTTCCGCTTTCCTTCCATTGACGCATCAGCCGGTTGTACTGTTCCTGCATGTGTACATGGATTATCTGCTGATCCGCTTTGTAATATGCCGCGCCGGAATGCTCGATGATGGCCTCAGGATAATGTTTGCGGATGAAATCATCAAGTTTCAAAACCCATTTTTCCCGTTCGGGTGTGCGGTGTCCGCGAATGAGCTCATTCTCAACATCCCATATCACCACGGATGGTGAGTTTGCGTCCCGCCAATACCATTCCTCGGTCTGCAGTTCCATATTGCGGATGAATTCATCCTTCCCTTCTTCGTACATTTCAACCCTGCCGTGTCGCAGACCGTTCTGGTTGATGACCAATATTCCTGCTTCATCAGCCGCGAGTATCGCCCATTGCGGGTATGTAAGCCCATGAAGCCTGACAGACATGATGTTGAATTCATTCTTGAGAAACTCAAATGATTTTTTTCCGTATTCGATCGAATATCCAGGAACTACTGATCGGAAACCGAATTGATGGCTTCCGTCACCAAACAAACGGATAGGCTTGCCATTAAGCATGAATTGCTTGCCCTCAATCCAGAATTCACGGAACCCGAAACGCGTCTCAACAGTTTCAGATATTCCGTTGCAGGTCATGGTCGTACGCAGTACATAAAGATTTGGATGCACTGGACTCCACAATTTCGGATCCGGCCAGGAAGCGCTAGCCTTACTAGTCGTCTCATAATAATCTCGATGCATTTTCTCTTCAACGGAGCGCGGGTTTTCCAACCCGCGGCATCCTTTCAATGGCGGGTAAGAAAACCCACCCTCCATTATCTTGGAACTCCATTCTATTTTGAGACTATTGGTAACAGCGGAATCAAGAGATGATTTCGCGGATATTTCAGGAAGCGTAAGCACAGGACGCGAACCGTTCGGCCATTCAAAAACCTCGTGCTTCAATGTCACATCCGAATTTCCACCGCGCATCCAGGATTCGACTTCAATGACTTTATTGCGGGTTGATGTTTTGACACGGATTCTGGAAATGTGGATTTTCGGCCTGGATTCAAAATAAATTCCGCCGCGGATTCCTGCGTAATGCGAATTGATCGATCCAACCCCGTTATCAAGCTGGCTGATGGCTCTCTTCTTCACCCGGTCCATAACGGCAACCTCGTCCACCACAAATAGCGCTATCGTGTTTTTACCTGAATTAAGAAAGGGGCTTATATTGAACTCAAAAGGAGTATATCCTCCGATATGACTTCCAGCCTGTTTGCCGTTCACAAAGACGACGCAGTAGTGAGCCACGGAGTCGAAACGCATCCAGATTTCATTTGGGTCCAAGTTTCCGAAATCTATGTCCTTGAAATACCAGGCATGATGATAGTTGCGAGTGAAAGTCCACTGATCAGGAAGGGATTGATCGTGGCATATCGCCACTTCTCCGCTCTCGCCAGTTGGAAGAGGAAAAGTCACCCTGCTATTGAGGGTATTAAAGAATGTGCCATTGCCATCAAAATCAACATACTTCGAGGAAACGGTCAGCTTAGTCCAATCGAAGAACGTCTTGAAAACCTTGCGTGCGTCCCTGTCGGCATCGGAAACAAAACCCGGAGCCCGCAAGGGTTTCCATTCCGCGGAAACTGCAGATGTTTTTCCCGCCATTTGTCTGGCGGTCTCGCATATTTCCTCAGAAACGTTTTTTAATAGTTCGTTATTCATTCTTGTACTCCAGCTTTATTTGAGCAATGATGGTTCAGGTGAAGCTTGCTTGGAATCTACTTTTGGTTTGGATGGCATCACCAACTTTCCAGCTCCCTCGTCCACGGTCTTAGCAGTCCCATCATTTTCAATGGTTTTGATGACGAACTTGAAGCCCCCATCATCTTGAAGAGTGAAAAATCCTACAAACGGACCTTCATCATCATACATCAGCGGATGGGGAGGATTATTTAACCTCTTCCTTACTTTTTTTCCTGCTTTAACATCCCCTGCTTCAGGATCATCTGCCCCTTCCGCTTCTGTGCCCTCCTCCTTTTCATTTTTTACTTTTTTTCTTCCTTTTCCAGTTCCTGGACCAATGCCGAAAGACTGAATTCCCTTCGACTCATCGACTGTTTTGCCTTCAGAATCAAGTGGAGGATATTTCTCATAAATATGATTGTGGCCATTGAACACCAGGGCTGGGCCATTTGCCATCAGAACTTCCCATATTGGTTTCATATAGGGCGTCCCTCCCTGGGTTCCTCCATGTTTTCCGCTCTGCGAGAAAAATGGACGATGCCAATATGCGATAATCGGTTTTCCTGGGTTGGCGGCGAGATCCTTTTTCAGCCATTCAGCCTGTTTTTTTAATCCCTGTTTATCTATTTTAGTAATCTCGCTATTCAGACTGATTATATGCCATCCTCCCAAATCGAAACTGTAATACATTTCCGGAGCATGCGCCTTGTCTCCCCAGAATTCCTTGTACCCGCTGAACGGAGGTTCGGAATATCCATCGTGATTCCCTGGGCATGGATAAATCTTTTCAAAAAACCTGTCATACGTGCCCTTGTAGGTCTGGCGATAGATTTCAACAGATGTTTTTCCAGCATTGCTGGTGTCTCCAGAGATCAGTACCGCATCTGGATTTTGCGCCAAGATCAGATCGGAAATATATTTGCCGCCTTTCGGAAAAAGATCTCCGGTTACCGCAATCGTCACGTCTCCTGCAATCAACCCTATTGGCAATATCAGGAACAAGGCTATCGCCAAAGCCAGGAAATTGAACCTGAAACCCTTCAAGCTGTCAAATGATGATTTATACATCCTACCCCCCCTTTTCTATTTTTTATTCTTCATGCTTGAAGTATCCACTTGGGGCCAGCTTCAGGGCTCGCTCCCTGGCTTCCTTGCTCGGGTCATGCTTTGGAAGAGGAGCTGAAAGGTCGCATCCCGCAGCTTCAGCCTGCTTATTGAACTCGACTTCGAGCTTCTGCCGCAGTTCGGCATATGCAGGATCATTGATCAAATTTTTTGTCTCATAGGGATCATTTTTCAGGTCAAACATTTCCGTCCAATCATCGTGGCCCGGATACTTTATCAGCTTCGCTTCTTCAGTCCTGATCGCCCTAGTGTGAGGCTGCTTGAAACCGTCCTCCGGGAAATATTCATAGTAGAACTCCTTGCGCCAATCAGTTGCTTTTCCCTCCAGCAACGGCTTCCAGCTCCGGCCCTGCATCGTCTTCGGAACCTCTATGCCAGCCAGCTCAAGGAACGTCGGAGCCATATCAATATTCAAAACCATTTCATCAACGAGCTTGCCCTTTTCAACCATTTTTGGATATCGAAGCAGCATCGGAATCCTCATTCCCTCCTCATAGGCAATCCTCTTGTCGCCAAGCGTGTGTTCCTGAAGGTAGAAACCGTTGTCTCCGGCGAAAACCACCACTGTATTCTCAGCCAATCCGAGTTTGTCCAGTTCCGCCATCAGCCGGCCCACATTATCATCCATTGCCGCCAGGCACCGGAAATAACCAAGATTATAATCGGTAAAATCCTTTTTCTTGGGTGCCTTGTTCTTTTGGAAGCTTGGAAGAACGGAAAGGTTCGGGACAGGGCGCGCCTTTTCGCCCTCAAAAGTTTTCTCATGTCTCGGCGGCGGCGCAAAGGTCATGTGCGGAGTCTTGAATCCTATTGTCAGCAAAAATGGCTTGTCCTTGTTTTCCTTCATGAAATTAATCGCATAATCAGTGGAAACGTCGTCAACCCACCCTTTCGTTTTCTCTATCTTGCCATTGACCTCCATTGGGCAATCAAAATACTCTCCCTGTCCTGTGAAGCTAGCCGAGTAATCAAAACCAGGCCTCTGCCCGCTCTGATAGCCCATATGCCACTTTCCTACGTGGCCCGTAGTATATCCTGCCGCGCGCAACAAGGTGGCGTGAGTAACGCTTTCCGCAGGAAACTCCGTGAGATTATTCCTGATTCCATTCCGGTGCCCATATTGCCCCGTCAGAAAACTCGCCCGGCTTGGAGCGCAAATGGAATTTACCACAAATGCGTTACGGAACCGGATACCTTGTTCGGCGAGCTTGTCCAAGTTTGGTGTCTTGAACCACGGAAACCGTGCCTTGTCTCCCTGTTCCTTCTGTACCACTCCGAGAGCGTCCCATCTCTGGTCATCGGTAAGGATAAATAAAAAATTTGGACGCTTTGCTTCTTTCTCCTCGGCCAAAGTCGAATGTCCCATCGCAGTCAAAGCAATGGCGCTGACTGATGCTATTTTTATAAAATTACGCCTGTCAATCATAAAGCCTCCTATTATTTATTTGGTTCATGAGAACTTAAGCGGACGATTTCTAACGATTTTTAATATCAAAGAATA
>CAZXAC010000074.1:0-11285 GCA_964638335.1 uncultured Lentisphaera sp.
CAAACTCTAGAGGAACAGTGCGCTTGACCTCGATTTCTGAAACTGTCCCAGTGGTGTTTGGAACAGGGACACCAGCATTTGCGAGGATGTTTGCAATCAGTTGCCGGTGCGTTTCGGCCTTTTTGTCCCATGGTTCTATTGTGCTTGCAATAAGAGTTCCCTTGCCGATTTTTTGCATTACTGCTATTGGTGGAGCCGCTTCCCTTGTCTCCAGACCGTAAAATCCTATGTCCAATGACCAGTCGTTTTTAAATGGGCTGTGCCCTTTGCAATGGCCTCCAAGAAGAACAAGCGCATCCGACGGAATTTTTGCGAGAGCCCCAACTGCCGGAGTTTTCTCAAGAGGCATGAAGCTAGCACCTGCCACGCCCCAGAAAAGCGGATGATCCTCTACGTCTTTCCTTGTTCCGGAATAAAATCCGTCTTCCAATCGCTCCACCTCATAGCCCGGCATGCGTCCGCAGGTTTCGCTCGACATCACAATAACCGTAGTTCCATTTTTGGGGATAGATCTCAGAAGGTCAATATCTGCGTCATCTCCTGCAATAACTATACGTGGTGCAGACTTTTCATCTGAGACGTTTACAAAGATTCCCTCTTCAAGACCAGTCAGTTCTGCCATTTTTGCCGGACTGAGTTTTCCAAGAAGTCCGACTACTTTGACATCACATTCCCATGCCGGACCATCCAAGTAGCGCAGGATATTGAAAAACAAAGCCCTTGCCGCAGGGTTCACTTTTTGCTCCAGAACCTGTGCCTGGCAAAGGAAGCCTGAGCCTTCATCAATTCGGAATTCTATAAGGGAGGAGTTTTCACGACGCGTTGCTCCAAGCAGGACGCGATATGGTCCTTCTGCCTTTGCGTTCAGGGCGTTGGCGCGGACGAATGTGTCATCACTAACGCGACCATCTTTCGGATCCCACTCTCTGAAATCTTCAGGAAGCAAACCTTTCAGCACCGGGTGATTTGGAGCATAAACGGGAAGATTCCGGTTGTACATAAGATCCCTGTTGGCACGTTCCCATCCGGGGGCACTGCGGAATTCGCCACCTGGACGAGGAGATCCCCAGAAAGGCATTCCAAGCGGGAGCCATCGTGGCGCCTCCTTTTGAGTTAACGCAAGCAATCTTCCTCCAGCGTAGAGGTAAGATTTAACTTTCTCCGGCTCCCGTCCCAAGGCATCGTTCGGGGAACCTGGCGGGACAATCACTATACTCTTATCCGGATCGGATGGAAGAGTTGAAGAAACGGTATATCTGACTCCGAGCTCATCCAGCACGGCTTTGGTCGAATCATCTATCTGCGGAACAACAAAGATCTGCCTTCCTGTAGTCACTGGACAATCTACCGTAGCTGGAACAGCATGTATATCTAGGCAATCCTCCTCAATCTTGCGTCCCGACTTGTCAAGGACTTCGGATTTTAACTGGAAATTTCCGGCTTCAGACGAGAAGACTGCTGAAAATCTTTTTTGTTCCGCAGGTTTCAGAACGATATTCCATGCATGTTTCTGTTTGCCATATTCGCAGTTAACTTGAAGTTCCCTGTCACCCTCACTGTCGTTGCATACTACTATTTCGCGTTCGAAGGTCTTCCCTTCGGGGACCGACTGGGTTCGAGGCCATGCAAAGACAATTACTGGAGCTATTCCTCGCCCACCCTCGGCACGGACTGTATTGAATCGCCACTGGTACGGCTCCTCGTCCATTTTCAAAACGTCTTCTCTGGTCAGAAGGGGTCCTGTCGCAATCAGTGGCCAACGCGTAAGCCTGTGTGGCATGATACCACTGACACCGAAATACCGCATCTGCAGCATATGTTCCCTGTACAATCTGGCCTCCTCGCGGTGCCAGTCTTCCCTGTCCGAATATTCATAGCTATTCGGCAACCTAGTCTCACCACGGCCACCCATCCAGAATTCTCCCATCACGAGAGGAACTTTTCCTGAAACGTTCCACTCACGCATTACGCGGCTATACTGTTCCTGCATGTGCACATGGATAATCTGCTGGTCAGGCTTGTAATATGCCGCCCCTGAATGTTCAATGATGGCTTCTGGGTCAAACTTGCGAATGAAATCATCCAACTTTAACACCCATTTCATACGCTCGCTGTCTCCACGCCCGTATCCACGAATCAGTTCATTATCAACGTCCCATATCACTACGGACGGAGAGTTGACGTCGCGCCAATACCATTCTTCCGTCTGCAGTTCCATGTTCCGCATGAATTCCTCTTTGCCTGCATCATACATCTTCGACTCTCCAGAGCGGAGACCATTCTGATTGGTGATCAGAATTCCAGCCTCATCGGCCGAAAAAATTGTCCAGTGCGGAAAAGTTACCCCGTGCAGTCTTGCGGACATGAAGTTAAATTCACGTTTGAGATACTCGAAGGACTTCCGCCCGAATTCAATTGAATGCCAAGGAAGTATAGAGCGGAATTCCTTCAGATGACTTCCATCTCCAAACAATCGAATTGGCTTGCCGTTGAGCATAAACTGTTTGCCTTCTATCCAGAATTCACGAAAACCAAAGCGCGTTTCCACTGTTTCAGACTTTTCACCGCAAATCAGCGTAGATCGCAAAACATAAAGATTCGGATGTTCTGGACTCCATAATTTAGGATTGGACCAGGAAAGACCTGTATTCAACGGGCAGGCTGAGCCCGAACTTGTATCTGAAAATGAAATATCAGGTAGTTTCAATACTGGGCTTGATCCATTCGGCCATTCAAAGACCTCCTGTTTCAAGGTTCCAGCTGAACTTCCGCCCCTAAGCCAGGTTTCAACATCAATCCTGTTTTTCCTTGTAGAGGTGCGGACGCGAACCCGTGACACATGAACTTTCTCTCTAGCTTCGAAATAAACTCCTCCGCGTATTCCCGCGAAATGCGCATTGTGGACTCCGCGTCCAGCATCGAGCTGGCTTATGGCGCTCTTTTTTATCGGGGCGATGACGGATACATCGTCAACAACAAATAATGCAATCGTGTTTTTCCCAGACTGCAACAGTTGACTAATATTGAATTCAAAAGGTGTGTATCCCCCGATATGGCTTCCGGCCTTCTTTCCGTTTACAAAGGCGGTGCAGGAGTGAGATACTGCATCAAAGCGAAGCCATAGTTCCTTTGAGCCGATATTTCCAAAGTCTATATCTAGAAAATACCAAGCGTGATGATAGTTGCGTGAGACGTCCCATTGATCCGGGAGAGTCTGTTCCGAAAATACAGCAGTCTCACCACCTTCTCCGGATGGCAGGGGGAAATAAGTCCATTTCAGCAGGGTATTCACAAATACCCCACCGCCTTCAATGTCTTCATATTTTGAAGAAACCGTCAGCTTGGTCCAGCCACAAAAAGACTCATAGAATTTTCTTGTGCCTTTTTCTGGGCTTGACGAAAAACCCGGCGCACGCGACGGACTCCACTCCGCAGTAATCACAGATCGGCTTCCGAGAATCTTCTTGGCTGATGCATAGGAATCTTCAGACGGAATTTTCAGTTGTTCATTATTCATGTTGCAATTTTCTCCAATCAGAGGGTTAAAAAAATCACTTCTTAAAATTAAAATTTGGGTATCGAATCGGTATTTCCTTTCTCAATCTTCGTCTCTTGATTTAGACTTGCCTTTCGGCATTACTGGGGGAAGCATGGGCTTAAGCTTCGCGACAATGTCAGGATTTTTTGATGTCACATCGGTCATTTCACTAGGATCATTCACCAAGTCATAAAGTACCAAATCCTTGCCTTGATCAACTTTGTCAACCCTGTCGGCAAGATTACCTGAAATCAGCTTGTAACGTCCGTCGAAGACGAGGGACCATCCTTCATAAGAACTCTTGGCAACAGCTCGTTCTAACTTGCCAGCGCCTTCAAGGAATGGGCGCAATGTCTTTGAATCCATGTTGTCAGGTCTCTTTATGCCGGCATAATCAAGGAACGTGGCAGTCAGATCAAGCGTTTCAACCGGGTTCTGGCATACAATTCCAGGCTTTACGCCTGGGCCGGAAATGACCAAGGGGACGGATGCTGACGGTTGCAGTGGTCGTTTTTTTGCCCAGAATCCGTGATCTCCAAGCATTTCTCCATGATCCGAACAGTAAACGATTATGGTATTTTCCAGTTCACCGCGCTTCCTTATTTCCTCAAGATAGATGCCAATCCACCTGTCAATGTTATTAATCATTGCGGCATAATTGCGTCTTTTGTCGGTCGAAGCGGTATCGCCTCCTGGGAATTTTACATCCTTAAATTTGTCATACATTGATTTTGTGATGTCAAAAGGATTATGAGGTCCAGGGAAATTGACCTGGAGAAACCAAGGGGTTCCGGCGGGGATGGATCTGATCAGGTTAAGACCATTTGCCGCTACCCAGTTGTCCCCATATGCATCCTCCGGAAAATCCCCAGGGGCTTCATAATCGTGATTCAATAGCTTGTAGTTGATCTGATATGCATTGATGAGATTTCTGCTTTTGAGATATGTAAAATATGGTCCCGTCTTGCCTTTGTTATGAGCTGCCCATCCGTCCATCTTTCCCTCGCTGTCGCAACCATCGGTAAACCCCCAATCGTTAAGCTTTGAGGATTTTCCATCTCTCTTATGCTTTCCATCAGCACCCCAGCTTTTGGCTGGCTTGTCAAGATCTAATTTACCACAGCTGAGAACCTGATATCCTGCTCCCTTGAGAAGCGAATAAAAAGTAGTCTGGTCTATTGGATATGTGTTCGCATTTCCCCTTACGCCACAACGTGCATATTCCTTCCCAGAAGCGAGACATGCGCGGGAAGGCGCACATACTGGAGAAGGACATATGGCATTGGTGAAATTCACGCCGCCCTGCGCCAATTTCTTCAGGTTTGGTGTGATGTCAGGAAGCAGCGGATTCATACTGGTCCAGTCAAATCGGTGCTGATCTGGAAAAAAGAAAAGTATGTTTGGCCTCTTCATCTGTGCTTCTCCCAAAGCTGTCAGTCTTACAGGCAACTCAAGCCCTAAAGTACCCATGCCAACAATTTTTACAAAATCACTTCTCTTCATTTTTAATAACCTTTAATTTCCTGGTCCAGCATTGATTTAGCCGCTTCTTTTGCAAGTAAGAACATTATACACCAAATCGTCCACTATTTCTGCGAATTCCGCAAAAATCACCAACATTATTGCATGCTTCTAGCGATTTTGCAAAAAATATCTGAGAGTTCCGTTCTTTCTTTGCCGTTCTGGAAAGCTATTGCATTTCGAGCTTGTCGTTAAGCGGTTGAGTATATTCGCAATGTGTCTGCTACCAGTAAAACCACACATAACGACGCAACAAGACCAAAGATCAGAAGAATGAAGGTAGGGGGGTCGCTTTCGAATAAACTCTCATACATTTCTCTTTCTTTTATTAAGTTCCGAAACCTATTTGGTTTTTCTTGTAAACTTTGAGCAAAAGCGGCAGTCCGGGTTGTCACAGAGCAGGACGTTAGGATTAGCTTTTATTGCCGCAATTCCGAGCTTGTAAAGCTGACCGGCATCCATGAGTTTTATATTTCCGAAATTAAGTTTAGTCTCATTGATCTGCAAACCACGTTTTGACAGCTTTTCTAAAAATGCACCGAAATCTCTGTGACCGGGAAGATGCTTTCTTATTAGAATGGTTTTGAGATTATTCCCATCTTTTATTCTGCATACGGCATCTCCGAGATATGGCAAATCCATCTCATCCTCTAGAAAATGCAAAAATGTTGTAACGCCAAGACCACAACCGAACAAAAGTATTTTGCCTTTGAAATCAAGAATCTTTCCTAACGGACTGCGTCTGCATGTAGGCGGATCGTTTTCTTCATGCTCGGATAGACAGATCTTGGCCAAAGGTCCTATCCCGACGCAGGAATGCGTAGGATGGGCACTTCTAATCATTCCTTTACGCAGCAATACATTTTTGGGAATGCTTCCTGTAATAACGAGATTGGGATTAGCAGGATCATAAGGTCTATAATTGCCGTTTTTATTTAGGGCTCCTCCCAAATAAATATATGGTCTGGTGAAAGCAGGAAAAAGAATAGTACCATTTCTTCCTACGGACTGAAGTAAAGCATCTATTACAGTATTTTCTCCACCTTCTATCAAACCGAATGAGGAGAGGGAAGAATGTATAAAGAGAAGATCTCCCTGTTTTACTCCAGCCCTTTTCAAAGCCGCCACAATTTGGTCCTTTTTGATCCTCTTTTCAAACTTCGTTTTCAGGTATCCATAATCTGTTAGAGCAGATATTACATTTACGGTTTTTTTTACGTTAGCTTCGGTGAAAGGAATATTGGTCTCCCATTCAGCCTCTCGAATCAGACACTGTAGATTCTTTTTTCCGTCCATGTTTGCCATGATTCTCATGAAGCTTTCTCTGTTCATTCCATTCGCAAAAGAAAACCTTTTATTCTTTGGAATTTTTACCTGGTCAAAAGGGATCCCCCTTCCAACACGTCTAGAAATTATCGAAGATGCATATTCAAACCAGATCTCATCTTCGTTTTTTACTGTCTTTAGTTTTTTATCGCAATACAAATTTTGTAATTCTAAGATCAATCTATTCTTTTCTTCTTCAACGTTCTTGATAGCGTCCTTTATAATTACGGAATTGCGGATTTTCCGGAAATCCCCTATGCGTTCAGAATCTATTTTGAAGCGATAGCTCATGCGTTCCATTATTTCCGTTTTCAAAGGAACTGAAAATCTAATTTTCGATTGTGAGACAGCCTCTTTTATTCGCAGTGCTTCATCTTGAAGGTTTTTTTTCGCAAGAGCTACTGCGATATCCATATATTCCTGCATTTCGCTTTCCTCGGCGCAAACGATTGAAGCGGCGCAAGTGGAGCTGAGCGCTGGCATTTTTATCAAGGCGGAAGGCTCGATTAAATCCATGGTCTGAACGGAATTATGCCAATAGTCGGATAGAGAGAATGTCCAAGCTGTAGGGATGGCATTGGTTGGATCACTTAGACAAAGATCGTCAGCGTAAGAGCCTTCCTTAATGATTGGCTCGATTTTGTAAGTTCCTTTTTCCATACACTCGGTGGCAAAATTTTCGATCAGACTATTCCCGAAGAATGGAGTCGCCGGTGGAGCCAATGTGACTCTGAGCCCTGACTTCATGAGGTAGGCTCCGTCGGTGTTTAAAGCTCCAATAACTCTTCGCCTTGCCTCTCGTCCTATTGATTCAGCATAAGCGACAAATCCATACATCTCAGCGGAAAACAGCAGACGCAGGGAAAATTCCATAGGTGGGATTATCCCCTCATCAGAAAGTTTCTTTATGGCACGGGCACCCTCTATTGATCCAACGACTCCGCATGAGTTATCATTTGAGAGGGGTTCAAAGAGATGTGATATTATCCAGAGCTCTTTCTTTTGTCGCCCTGGGATAAGCGCAGTTACCGCAGGCAGTTTTCCACTGCTACGTTTCCCATCACTTTCAACGTGAGCGAGAACAGAACCCGATCTTGCGGCTTGACGAAGAAGTTCACCGTTTCGATAGCTTATGCTAAAAGCTATAAAAGGTCTGTCATCGTGCTGAACATGCCAGTGGTTTCCCTCAGTACAGGCGTTTATCCAATGTATCGCATCGGGAGTATCATCTCCTTTAGGCAGATAATCTGAAATTATTCCCAGTCCGCCTAGATCAAGAACCACTTTTAATATTTTCGCTCTTGGATTAGTGCTATGTTCCGTTACAACAAGAGCACCGTCCGCATCTTCTCCAGCAAAGAGTTGGGCTTCTGTAATTATTCTTACACACAGTCCGCCTTTCGGAGTAGACACCGAACCCTTGACAAGATGAAAAGGATGCCTCTCATAATCAGCGATGACAGGGTCGCCAAATCTCTGATTTGATTTAACTATGGTCAGGCGGCCCTTTGTGGCGTTCCAAGCCATTGGCATACGATGATCCTGATAGACAGTCTTTCCGTCGGCAGGGAACTCAATATATTCGCAGTTTGGAATTCCGGCTTCCTTTATCAATTTTTCTGCGAATTTCGCAGAATTGCGATAATCGCGAAATGTCTGCCCTCTTTCTTTTTCCAAAAGAAGAGCAACATTTTTCATCAACGAAACGGAATTGATCTCTTTTGAAATCCTTTCGTAAATCTCCCTGCTAAGCATTAAAAGTTCCTATTTTTTACTGTTCCAGCTCTTTTGGCCAGGCCGCAGGGCGAATTCCCTCGGTAACAACCTTGTGAGCGATTTCCCTAAGGGACGCGGCACGCTCTCCAAGATGTCCTGGATTTTTCTTGATTTTTCTCACGTCATCCTTGTAGAAAAATTCGAACCACACGCAGGCGGCAAGATAAGATCCGGCCCCGCAAGTATGAGATCCGTCAAGCTTAAATTCGAAATCCTTGGGATCCCCGTCCTTTTTTTTCTCCTTTGCTTCAGAAGGTTCTTCGTCGTCTCCAGACCCTTTCTTTCGCCATGCGAAACCACTATTCAAAGAATTTTTCTCATTGGGCAATTCGGGATATTTTGGATTTTCGTAGTCAAAATTCGGGTCACGTTCAAATTTCCATTCTGGAGATTCCTCCGCCAGACGGAAGGCATTCCCCGCCGGAATTATCCTCAAACCAAGCTCCTTCGCGACCGTGTAGTATGCTTTGGTGAGCTCCCGATACATGAATCCTTCTCCCTTCGTATTCATTCCCTGACGGGTACTATCAGGTCTCCATGACCAAGTCTGGTGAAATACGATTTCCGCTTGAGGAGCATGTTTTTTTATGTAATCACAAAGATCTTTCGCGTATGGTCTGTAGGTTTCTATTTTAAAACTGTTTGGACTTGACTGCTGTATTGTGACATAGTCCCATTTCTCGGCAGCGAGCACATCCTTTAAGGACATTTTTTTTTCATTATATTTGTACGGTTTACCTGCAGAATCTCCAGGATTTTTCTCATTTATCATAGCTTTATCATAATGCATTTGGAGGCTATGTCCCCCTGGAGCTGCGTTGCATATTATCAATTCGTGTCCGGCTGCGCTCACAAGACCAGGCAACATTTGCGTAGCATTACGTGAGAAACTATTTCCGATTGCAAGTATTTTCAATTTTTTCTTCCCTGTTGTTGAGTCTTTGGTTTCTATGGATAAATCGCTTTGGGCACTAAGATTTCTGACAGCAAAAACAAACAAAGACATAATAGCGATTCCCAAAAGAAACGCAATCCTCTTCATGATCATTATCTCCTTTATTTATTGATTTTCTATTTATTTAATTCCATCGGCCAGGCCGACGGGACTACAGCTTCTGTTACAATCCTGTGTGCAAGTTCCCTTAATTTAGATGCATCATTTTTATCTATCTCAGGAGGACAAAAGTTTCTTTTCCTGACATCCTCATTGTAGAAAAATTCAAACCAAACACAGGCCCCTAGGTACATCCCTGCCTCATTAGCATGAGAACCATCCAAGGTAAAAAAGAATTCCTTTCCGTCCTTTGTGTCCTTTTTGGGCATCATTTCAGAAGCGGTCCTTCTGCTTGCCCCCTTTTCGCTCCAAAAATAACCGACGTGCAAAGATTTTTTTTCATCAGGAAGATTTGGATACTTCGGATTTTCATAGTCAAAATTTGGATCGCGTTCAAACTTCCACTCGGGAGATTCCGCCGCAAGCTGGAAGGCGTTGCCTACCGGAATTATCCTCAAAGCAAGTTCCTTCCCAATTGTATAATATGCCTTGCTTAGTTCTTTGTACATTCCACCAGGTCCATATTTTTCATTAACTCCATCGCGAGGAATATCCCTGCGCCATGCCCAAGTTTGATGTAATATTACTTCCGCTTTAGGCGCATATTTTTTGATGTAGTCGCAAAGGTTTTTCGCATGTGGCCTGTAGCTATCAATATTGAAACTCTCATGACTTGCCTGTTGTATTGTCACATAATCCCATTCATCTGCTAGTATGGCATCTTTGAGGGACATCTTTCCCTTGCCCTTGTAGAAATAAGGTTTATACGAGGAATTTTCGGGGTCTTTTTCATTTTTCAATGCCATGCTGTAGTGTTTAGCCAACGTACATGAGCTCGGAGTTCCCCTGAATATTACCAGCTTATGCCCTGCCTCCTCGGCCAGCTCTGGAAGATATTTTGTTGCGTTTGCAAGGAAACTGTTTCCAATACCAAGTATTCTTATCGTCTTCTTTTGAGACTGCACCTGATCCGAATTAACATCACCACCTGATGCTGGATAGGAAATAGTAAGAATAAAAGCGGCAAACAACACAATCAGTTTGGCGAACATTTAATAACTCCCTATTGAAAAAAATTGTTCGGAAAAATTCCTATCATCTAGTTTCTGCTTATTTTATTTCCAATCTTCCGAAATACTCTGTAGAATGCCATGCTATTCTCTCAGACATGGAAAACAGTTGAACCTCGTCCTTGACATCAGTTCCGTTTCCAAGACGTTTCCTACCGACATTAAAGAACCAAGGACTATCTGGTAGCGGTTTGCTGCCTGCAACACGGTGGAGCGGATCGGAGGCCGCCTCATCTGCACCCACCACCGGAATTTTTACAATCAGACGCCAATAATCCTCACCTTTCTCAGGCTTAACTTCCGCTAGAGATTTCCAAGTCTTGGCAGGATCCCCATCAACGATTACTCCGTCTGGGTTTATCTCAAGGATATAATACGAGTGTTGTTGAGTCTGCAACGTGATTGCCACGAAGTCTCCACTGAAGACATCTCCACTCACTGGCAGATTTTTAACATTCTTATCTTTGCATAGGATGTCGAATATTAGCACGTTATTATCCCATCCCACCCGAAAGCTTGTCTTAGCATCCGCCGATTCAGCGTTAGTCCCACGCACCTTGAGAACATATTCCTGAGCCTTACTCAAATCAGATCCTTCAACGGCAACTGCTGACGGAGCTTTTGCGCGTATCTCATTCAACATCTTTTCCTTCTTTTCGTGTTCTGCAATAAGTTCTGCTCTAGGCTGTAGTTCATCTATGAGTACTTGGATCCTTTTGCCGTATATCGTATCACCTGCGACCTGTCTCGCCTTGTCAAGCAAATCTCTGAATTTTAGATTTGTTTCCAATGGAACATTGCTAAGATCTCCCCTGCCAGCCGTGCGGCTTCTATCATCACGAGCATAACTCTTCTCAGCGAAATCGATAGCTTCTTTCATTTCTTTCGCCGCAGGTCCATAAAACATGGAATGATACTCTTCAAGAAGCTTTTCGATGTCCTGATCCGCATTCCAAAGAAAACTCGCCAGCACATACGTGTGGAGATGGTCAGCTCCGGG
>CAZXAC010000075.1:0-11266 GCA_964638335.1 uncultured Lentisphaera sp.
CCTATAGGTTTGCCACATCAATAGTGCGTTATCCCATTTTTTCTGACTTTCATATTCATACGATCTTGATTTCAGCTCTTCGAGAGCGTTACCTATCTTGCGGGCATTATCCTGCCTCGATTCGTCTGCAGAAAGTCGCACGATCCTTTCCATCTCATCTTTTGCCTCTTTTTGGTACTTATCGCTTCCCGCCCTCCTTACCTTGTCAAACATATTAAGAGTTCGCTTCAGGTTTTCCGCTCCTGGATTATTCTGATAGAAAGCTTTTGCTTCACTGAAAAGACGCGCGGCCTTGTTTTCCCTCGCCTCAATCATGCTCCTTCTTACGACATAATACAAACCTACCATAAGAATGGCTATTGTGATTGAAAATATCGCAATATTCACTGGATTTGAAAACAAAATTTTCCTACCAGAAGCTATCCGGTTATCAGAAGATTTCTTATCACTGGCTGCTTTGTTTTTCTTCTTATTTCCTGCCGAAATGTCTTTAATTATACTTTCCATTTCCGTTATCAGATCGTCCCAAGAAGAAAATCTATCCTCCTTTTTCTTTGCCATCATTTTCATTATCATTTTCGAAGTTCTCGCGGATATGTCTGGTAGAACGCTGCGGGGGTCCGGAACTTCAGAAGAAAGATGATGAGACACTACCGCCATACCGCTGTCACCATCATAAGGAGTTTTTCCTGTCAAAAGATGAAAAATTGTAGAGCCGAGAGAATACATGTCAGTTCTAAAATCAACATCTTTTTCCGCTTTTGCCTGTTCTGGGCTTATGTATTGAGGAGATCCGACCATCATTCCGGCCATTGTTATTTCAGCATCATCGCCGTGTATTTTCTTTGATATTCCAAGATCCATCAGTTTCACTTCGCCTTCCGGAGTAAGCATTATGTTAGCCGGCTTCACGTCCCTATGCAGAAGTTTATGTTTATCCCAGACTTTTTTTAAAGCCTTTGAAACATCAACGGCAATTTTGAGAACTTCCTCCTCGGAGAACACCCTTCCTTCATCAAGAAGTCTTTTTAAATCGCTTCCATCTACAAAATTCATAGCGAAAAAATATGTCTCCCCGTCAACACCGGCCTCTATCGCACCCACTATGTTAGGATGTTCAATCTGTGCCAGGATCCTGACTTCTCTGAAAAACCTTTCCAGGTATATCTTATCCGACGAAAGATCCTTTTGAAGTATTTTGAGAGCGACAGTCCTCTGCATTGCAACTTGTTCAGCGGTATATACTTCCCCCATCCCTCCCAGACCGATTCTGCGATCTATGATGTAATCTCCCACTCTTGCACCTTTCTTAAAGGTGGGGGAAGGAGCTGACAGTTTTTCACTACAATTAGGACAGCTGAACGAGGAATCAGGACTCTCATCGTCCCATTCGAATTCAATACTACAAAATGGACAGGAATATTTCAGCTTCATTTTGGGAACAACCTTTTGTACTTTTATATTTGGTAACTTAATCTCTTAACTTTGGCATTCAACCCGGTGTATAGCTTTTTAGTCCCGCATTGAAAATGATTGGAGATGGACTACATTTTATAAAACAAAAATATAAGGGAGATATATGAAAGTTGTTGTCGCGTATTCCGGTGGTCTTGACACATCCGTGATAGTAAAATGGGTCAAAGATACTTATAGAGCCGAAGTTGTAGCTTTTTGCGCAGACTTGGGACAAGAGGAGGAACTTGACGGACTTGAAGAGAAAGCCATAAAGACCGGAGCATCGAAGTGCTACATCAGAGATCTAAGAGAGGAATTTGCCAAGGATTTTATCTTTCCTATTTTTCAGGCAAACGCCATATATGAAGGCAGCTACCTGCTTGGTACATCAATTGCAAGACCGCTGATAGCTAAGCATCTCGTGGAAATTGCAAGATCCGAAAAGGCTGATGCCGTATGTCATGGTTCGACAGGAAAAGGAAACGACCAAGTTCGTTTTGAATTGACATCTTACGCTCTCAATCCCCGCATAAAAATCATAGCCCCGTGGAGGGAATGGAGTTTTAAATCACGCAGCGAGCTTATAGAATACGCAAAGAATCATAAGATACCAGTTACAGTTTCTACAGCAAAACCTTACAGCATGGATAGAAATCTCCTTCACATAAGTTTTGAAGGTGGAATACTTGAGGACCCATGGGCGGAGGCTCCTGAAGATATGAGCGTCCTTACCTCTCCCCTTTCAAAGGCACTGGATAAAGCGGAAGAAATCACACTGTCATTTGAAAAAGGAATCCCAACGAAAATAAATGGCAAAAAACTCTCTCCGGCGAAAATGATGAAAGAACTGAATTCAATAGGAGCAAAACATGGCATAGGCAGGATTGACATCGTGGAGAACCGCTACGTCGGAATGAAATCTAGGGGAGTTTACGAAACACCAGGAGGAACTATTCTCCATACAGCGCACAGGGCTATGGAAAGCATAACCATGGACAGGGAGGTCATGCATCTTAGAGATAGCTGGATCCCATACTACGCAAAATTGGTCTACAACGGTTTCTGGTTCGCGCCGGAAAGAGAAATGCTTCAAGCTGCTATAACAGAAAGTCAGAAATACGTCACAGGAGATGTCAGGTTGAAACTTTTCAAAGGTAACTGCAGAATCACTGGACGGCGCTCTCCGCACAGCCTTTACGACGCGAAAATAGCAAGTTTCGAAAAAGAGGACGTCTACAATCAAGCGGATGCGACAGGTTTCATAAAGCTTAATGCTTTACGTTTGAGGGTTCTTGCCAACAGCCGTCAGGGCAAGAAACCTTAATTTGCTCAATTATCACCGGTAGGATATCCATCAAATCTTTTTTTTCTAACGATGGATTTTCTATCTGTCTGTTGTGGAGTTCGGATAGGATTTTTGAGAAAACTGGACCGGGTTTCAATCCGGCATTTATGAGATCTGTGCCAGTAACCATGGGATCTGATATTTGAGGCCTGAGTTCAAATTCTGAAAATCTGTCCAGCAAATACAAGTAGGAGTCCATCTTTCTATGACTTGAGATGCAATCGACACGATGAAGTTCCAATTCGTCCGGGAAGCTTTCCGAACAAAGCATCCTAAGGACCTTCGCTTTCCGCATCTTTGTTGCCGATGATATCCTCATATGATTTTTTACTGAAGCGACAACGCTGTCACATGCCTTGGACGACATTTTAAACCTATTCATTATTTCCAGCGCGATCGAAGCTCCCAGATCCTCGTGTCCGTAAAAATGCATCCTGCCATCATCCTTACCAATCGAAAAAGAGGTAGGTTTTCCACAATCATGCAAGAGGACAGACCATGCAAGTTCGCTCGACGGAGCGACAAGATGTGAAAGCATTAACAAGGTATGCTCCATGACATCTCCCTCAGGGTGATAATCAGGATCTTGAGGAGTTCCGTTCATATCTTTGATTTCAGGAATTATTATTTGAATTGCTCCAATCTCGCATAATTTTGATATCGCCCGAGAAGGATCAAAACCTCTAAGCATTTTGTCAATTTCGTCACGGATCCTTTCTGTGGATATCTTTTTCAAAAGTCCGACATCAAGCTTCATGGCCTGTTCGGTATTGTATTCTATATCAAAGCTGAATTCTGCCGCAAAACGGACTGCTCTCATTATCCTTAAGTGATCCTCTTCAAATCTTTTCAAAGGATCTCCCACAGTGCGGATTATTCCTAGACGCAGGTCGTTCAAACCTCCCTGGAAGTCCATAATTTCTTCAGTCGTTGGAGAATAAAACATGGAATTTATGGTAAAATCTCTCCTTTTAGAATCGATCACCGGGTCATCGGTATAAGTCACAGAATTAGGATGCCTTCCGTCAGAATACTCCCTCTCCTGCCTAAAACTTGCGACTTCAAATCTAAGATCATTCCACATTACATTAACAACACCAAAAGCCTTACCTGTCTCAAAAGTATTTGGAAATATTTTTTCTACTTCGTCCGGGGAAGCGTTGGTTGCAATATCTATGTCCTTAATAGTTCTTCCAAGAATAAGGTCTCTGACAAATCCTCCGGCAAAGTAAGCTATCCATCCTCTGCACTCCATTTCCTTGACTATCTGTGCACCAGCGAGGTAAAGAATTTCTTTCTTTATTGTTTTTTTCATAATGTCTGTTTTGTGGAAAAAGTCATATTAACATATATATTCCTGCCTTGATTAAGTTGCCTTTCATGTTGATAAATTCAAGAGTCTGTCGCCCTCAGCTGGATCAGTTTTGAAAGTTCTAGATTCTTTTGCGGCATAGGATTTGGACATGATGGAAATATTTAGGAGGTTGTTATCTTGTTATTAATTTCAAAAAATATTCTGGTTCTTTCACCTTACTTTAAAAAAGATGTTTCTGCGTTAGCCGGAATAAAGTGCGTATATCAACGATTATCTCTTATTATTCTGTTTTTCGTATTCCCTCTTATTTCGAGCATGGCGCAAGAGGAAGACATTGAAAGAGTTCGGATACTTGCGGAAAAAACTTTCTCCGAAAACGACATTCCACTATCAATAAAATATCATCGAATCCTAAAAGATCTGACTCACTCTCCGGTCCAGCAATCGGCAGTCTGCCTAAATCTCATATCGCTTCTTGTCGAATCTGGCGCTCATGCCGAAGCCGAGGATGAGATCTCAAACTTCGAAAAATCATTTGCTCAAATAATTTCCACAGATCCAATGACAAAAGCAAAACTCGATTATTTCAAGGCTATTATGCTTATTGAAAAGGGAGACTTGGATGCGGCAATTCAAAAGCTAAAAACTATAATAGAGCCCTATCCTTTCACGGACAAGGATTTCAATTGCCGAGTCATGATGTCTTTGTCTCTTGCTTCCGCATCCAAAGAAGACTGGGATTCCAGCGCAAAATATGCAAAGAAAATCGAATCGGAAGGGGCGGGAGATTCTTGGAATGAGGCAGGAAAAACTCTTAGAATTGCCTTTCTGACTCTTTCTGGAACAGGCACATCTGCCGAGTTAAAAAAACCGGTCGGAATCGAGACTCCGCTTATTTCCGACGTATTGTCATCGTATTCCCTCGGCTTCAAAGACGAAGCATTATCGTACTACGCAAAAATAGAAAAGGATTCTCTCGCGAAAAATCCGGCTTCCGTCTATGGACTTTGGGCCCTTGCTTTAGCATCATCACGTAACAAAGATCTAGTCTCGACTTCAATGTTCTTGAAGGATGCCGACAAAATTACAAAATCTCAAAACCTTTCCGGAAGATTTGTCTTGCTGTCAGCGGATATAAAATCTAATGCTGGAGAGACGAAGGAAGCAATAAAGATTTATGAAGATTTTTTGAGTAAACACGGTGGTAATCCGATGAATTGCGAAGTTCGCCTGAAATACGCCTCGACCTTGCTTAGGGACGGCCAAAATGATCGTGCGATAGAGGAATACACGAAAATTCTTGACAGAGAAGATTCCCCTTTTAAACTGAAGGCGGCCGATTCTGCCGCTGTTGCTCTGATAGATGCGAAAGAGTATGACAAGGCGTCTGAAATGATAAAAAAGATGTTGGAACTTGATGGTTCCGACGCAAAAACAAGGGCTGCGATACTATCGGCTGACATTAGTTTCGCTAAGGGAAACTATCAGGAATCCGCAGAACTTTATTCAGCAATAACGGCAAAATTCCCTGAGATGAAGGATCTTGCCTTGTTTGGAGAAATAAGATCATTTTATATGCTTGGAGATTTTCAGAAAGCACTATCCATGATGGAAGATTCTATAAAAACCCTTTCTGAGACCCGTTTTATACAGGAACTGCTTTTCATGCAAGCGATGGCTACTAAAAAAACCGGAAAGGCAAGCAAGGCAATCGAGCTGTTTAATGAATACAACCAAAAATACCCCAACAGTCCTTTTGCACCAGATAGCGCATTCGAAGTCGCCCTAATACTTTTTGAACAGGGTGATTATCTTAAGGCCGCGGAAAAATTTTCGGCAGTTGCGGAAAAATATCCCGACAATGAACTTGCTCAAATTTCTATGTATAAAAAAATATATTCAGAGGTCATGGAGGGGAAAATACAAGATGCCGAGAAGACCGCGATCGCTACGGCCGGGAAATGGCCTAAAAGCAAATACGCCGCATTATCCCTGCTTTGGTTGGCCGACTCTAAACGGGACTCTGGAAAAAATGATGAAGCTGAAAAGGGATATCTCAGAGTAAAAAGCGAATATTCGGATCACAAGGAGATTGCCGCCGAAGCTCTATTGGAAGCGGCTAAGATAGCAATTTCCTCTGATGACAAACTCAGAGGATTTTCTCTTTTAGATGAACTTTCAGAGAAATTTCCAGATCAAAACGCATGCTCAGAATCTTATTTTTTCAGAGGAGATATTCTTAGCGCCAGCGGAGATTATGATAAGGCGATTCCATTTTTCTTAAAAGCATCTATGAAAAGACCCGACTCCGCCCTGGCTGTAGCATCGTATGGAAGGCTTGGAGATTGTTATTTCTCCCTGTCTACCCAAGGCTCAAATGAGAATTTTCTTAAGGCCTCCGAATTTTACAAGCAAGTCATAGCTTCTAAAAAGTCTTCGATCGAAACTAGGGAACAAGCCATGTTCAAACTGGGCAAATGCGAAGAAAATCTAGGAGATCTTGGTGCCGCCCTCGCAAACTATATGGAACTCATATACAGTTTTGAAACTGACTGGAACAGGGGCTACAAAAGGGATAAGTTATGGGTGGTAAAGTCGGCAATATCTGCTATAAAGATATACATTGAAAAAGGAGATCAGGCTTCCTTGTCTAAAGCTGAAAATATATACTCAAGGCTTATCACGATGGGTGCGGAATCCGTTCGACAAATGAGAGAAAACATTGACTCAGCAAAAGAAAAATCTAAAAAGTGAGGTAACACGTGCTTATAAAGGACATAATATTCATAGGTGGACCAATAATGTGGTTAATAGCCGCATGCAGTGTGGTGGCGGTATTTGTTTTTATTGAAAAACTGCTATATCTGCATAGGATGCAAATAAATGTTGGAGAGCTCGTCAAGGGGCTTATAAATGTTCTTAAAAAAGGGAATATTGTGGAGGCGATAAGCCTTTGCGACGACACCCCTGGGCCAGTAGCACACATACTAAGAACGGCAATATTGAGTTATGAAAACAATGATGATGACATTGGACAGGCCGTTCAAGACTCTGCGCTGGGAGAAATTCCGCGTCTAGAAGCAAGAATGAACATACTTGCGACAATTGCATATATCGCGCCATTGCTTGGCCTACTTGGAACGGTAATAGGCATGATTGGAGTATTTTCTACGATAAATAACTTAGGTGCTTTCGTCAACGCAAAGGATCTCGCAAAAAACATAGGAGAAGCTCTTTACACTACCGCAGGAGGGCTGTGCGTATCCATTCCGTGTTACATAGGATATAATTATCTGGTTTCTAGAATTGAAGCGATAACCCTTGACATGGAAAAAGCTGCATCTGAGATCATCTACTTCTTCGGAAAGAATTCGAAGGACGCCAAACAGGATGACAAGAAATGAGCGTCTACAAGACAAAACTTTCGATTATAAAGGGACGTCCGGACCTTACGCCTATGATAGATGTTGTTTTTCTGTTGCTTCTTTTCTTCATGATATCTAGCTCGTTCGTTCAAATAAGCGGGATAGAGATAAAACTTCCGGAGGCAGTAGAACATGAAGAAACCAGAGCTGAAAAAGTCGTTATAACTGTCGAAAATACCGGGACTTATCTTTTTAATGATCAGCGATTCGACTGGAAGAATCTTAAAGAACAGTTGGGATTATACACTGCAAAATGGAAGGTTGATTCAGTAATAATAATGGCGGATAAATCTACTGAATATGGAGAAATTGTGAAGCTTATGTCACTTGCAAGATCTCTAAAATTGAACGTATACGCAGCGACATCTCCGGAAAAAAGGGTTGATTCAAATGACGAATAAAAGAACAAGACTTGAGACCGTTTATCGTTTTTCCAAGGCCGCTGTAGTAGCATTGTTATTCCACATATTTTTTCTTGTATTTGTAACAAGAGAAGGTTCTGCCTACACATTTAAACCTACACAGGAGAATGTCTACATCCTGCCAGAAGGTTCCACAGAAGAGTCCGAACTGATTTCAGGAGTAGTCAAATACAGCATGCCAACGATATTTCTAGCTCCTGATCACAAATACGGCTTCTCTTCTCTACTAAAAAAAAACATTAATAATTTTTCTCATTCAAACATTCAACGAGAAAAAAAACCAGACATTTTATCCGGATATGGAAAAACTCAGGCAGATCCATTAAAGCAGATGAATGAATTTCTTTCAGCACCCACAGTATTGTCACTTTTCCTGCCTTCACCATTGCCTTCCGTTGAAGTTTTCGAAACTAATCCCAAAAACAAGATTGATTACCCGATTGTCTTTGACTCATTCGGCAGGAATCTCAGGGACATCGCGACTAAATTGACACAACTCGACTCCAGCAAATCAACCGGAGAAACTCAAATCGAATTCACATTGAAAGGAACGGATCGGATAAACTTGGGATTTATTAGAAAAGCCTCTTCTGATAACAAACTTGACGAATTCGCTAGAAAGATAATCGCTCCTTATGTGCTCTCAGCCCTTGAAAAATCGAACGCAGAAAATACAGTTATAACAATCTATTGGAAGGAATAGAAGATGATAAGCATATCCTCTCAAGATTTCTTCGTGGCTTATATATCTTTGGCTTTTGCCAGTATATCCGCCCTTTGGGTGAGAGAGCTTGTGCGGTCTAAGGCGTATGATTGGAAAGTATCGGCGGCTTCGCTTTGCGTTTGCGGCAAATGCCATTATACTTTTTTAGTTAAACCGGGAGAAAAATTGGCACACTGCCCAAGGTGTGCCGATCTTTGCGTTGTCAAAAAACATAAGAGATGATACGATGGAAGACAAAGAATTTATAGCAATACTTGATTTCGGTTCTCAATATAGCCAGCTCATAGCTAGGAGGATAAGAGAGTGCGGGGTTTTCAGTAAAATATTCCCTTACAACGTGGAGGCGGGAGAATTATCAAAGCTTTCCCCGATCGGAATAATACTTAGCGGTGGACCGGCCAGCGTATATTCCAAATATGCCCCTTCGTGCAAGGACGAAATTTTTAAAATGGGGATACCAATACTTGGAATATGCTACGGTTTTCAACTGACAGTTTACAAGCTTGGCGGGAAAGTTATGAGATCCTCATCACGCGAATACGGCAGAGCCGACATGCTGGTCAGGAGCAAAGATCCCTTCTTTAATAAAATCTCAGGCAAAACAGTCGTTTGGATGAGTCATGGAGACAAAGTTTTTAAACTTCCTGAAGGCTTCAAATCTCTTGCTAAAACAGACAATACCGAATTTGCCGCGGCAGCCAATCCAAAATCGAAAATATATGGAATACAATTTCATCCGGAAGTAAAACACACCAAGGAAGGTCTACAAATTCTTAAAAACTTCTGTAAAAGGATCTGTGGCGCATCTTGCAACTGGACAATGCAGTCATTCATCGAAAGATCCATCACAGAAATAAGAAGCCAAGTAGGGGAACAGGATGTAATACTGGGGCTCAGCGGAGGAGTTGACTCATCAGTCGCGGCGGCATTGATACATAAGGCTATAGGCGGTCAATTGAAGCCTATCTTTGTCAATAATGGTCTCCTTCGGAAAAATGAGGAGAAACGTGTTGTTGATCTTTTTGCCAAAAACATGAAGATGCCATTAAGATATGTTAACGCGACAAAAAGATTCCTCGACAAGTTAAAAGGTAAATCAGATCCTGAAAAGAAGAGGAAAATTATCGGACGAGAGTTTGTAAGGGTGTTTGAAGCTGAGGCAAAAAAAATAAAAAGAGCAAAATTCCTAGCTCAAGGGACCACATACCCCGATGTGATTGAAAGCGTATCTATAGCTGGAAATCCCAGCGCGATGATAAAAAGTCACCACAACGTCGGCGGTCTTCCCAAAAAAATGAAACTTAAACTTTTGGAGCCTCTCGCTCAGCTCTTCAAAGACGAGGTGAGAGAGGTCGGCAGACAACTTGGACTACCTGACGAAATAATACTTAGACAACCCTTCCCCGGTCCCGGCTTGGGTGTAAGAGTTATTGGCGAAGTCAGAAAAGATCTCCTGGAGATACTAAAAAATGCTGATTCCATAATAGTCGAAGAGATGAAAAAAAGCGGACTATACTACTCAACATGGCAAAGTTTCGCAGTCATACTACCAGTAAAAACCGTCGGAGTAATGGGTGATGAGAGGACTTACGACAATGTGATCGCTCTGCGCGCGGTTGAGAGCTCGGATGGGATGACCGCTGACTGGCTTAGACTTCCTTACGATCTGCTTGCAAAAATGGCAAACAGGATAATAAACGAGGTAGACGGGGTTAATCGCGTCGTCTACGACATCACATCAAAACCTCCCGGCACCATCGAGTGGGAATAATTATAGTCTAACCACGCAAGCCAAAGTAATCATTCGATTGGAACAGAATATGGTCCTTCAGGGAAAATGGAAATGCTTAGTCCGGAAGCGATAGATTTCTGAACGCTGTCCTGAATCTGTTTTTTTATCTCTTTGCTGGAACCTGAGAAACCATTGATTCCTAGGCAATTTAAAGTTTCTTTTGAAATTCCTGAGCTGAAAAATCTTATATTATCTCTACCTACTTTTTCAAGAACCCTGCACTGCATCTGCAATTGCCATTGATCTTTCTTATAATAACCGGGTCTCCTTATGTCACTCAAGAATTTTATCCAATCCGAGGAATTCTCTCGCATAAGACCTTCGTATTCCGGGCTTCCAACCCCTTCCCTACATTCTCCTACCGCGATTATCACTCCACGCGGCTTGACTGCCGGCAGGCAACTGACCATCCCCTTTACGCACTGATAAAAAACTGCATCGAGAGGATATCCGCCGCTGGAGGTTATTACTAGGTCTGACTGTTTTTCAACCTTACGGCACGAATGGATACGGACTAATTTAACTGCCTCCAGATGAGCGGATTCAAGTTCGCCGGCAAAGGCCGCCGCAATCCGGCGCTCGGAATCCAAGATCAGATTTAAGGAAAAGTCAACTCCGGCAGACTTTGCGATTGATAGAGCCTCAAGATGAAGGGGGTTCATATCCAGATTAGCATTAGATGCCTTGGGATTGCTCAAAAAGTCAAATCCATGAAAATTCCTTACTCCGTCAAGGGAAACTATGCCGGGGCATATAGCTTTCCTGCCTCCGGAAAAACCAGCCATAAA
>CAZXAC010000076.1:0-11070 GCA_964638335.1 uncultured Lentisphaera sp.
CGGCCTTGGGGCCGAAGTTATTCCACGTCTTATTCTTTATCAATATCCGCACCCGCAAAGTCCATATAGCTGGTATAACCGATAAGCCCAATAAAGACTGGATAGTAAACGCCACCAAGAGCGTGTCGTTTATCTTTCAGGACAAAACCAAGAAGCTCTTAATCCGGGACGGAGACACGAAATTCCCCAAGGAATTTGACGAGCTGTTCAAGGCGTTTAACGCCAAGGTCAAGCGCATACCGTATCGGTCGCCGAATCTCAATCCTTACGCCGAAGGATTTGTGGGGACTATCAAGCGGGAATGCCTAGAACATTTCTTCGTATTCGGTGAAGAGCATTTCAAATACCTGATCCGAGAATACGTCGAGCACTATAACACCAAGCGCCCGCACTCGAGCATGAACAACGAGCCGCTGGAATATAAACCGCAAAGCAATACCGGCAAGATTAGATGCGAGTCACGACTAGGCGGGATGATAAAGCATTATTACTGGGAATAGCGAAACGTCACAACAACTCATCCTCATTAATATATCGGAATATCGCAGTGTCATTCGAAGCTTTCATTGTGTATTCGTTTTCCAGTCGATATCGTGCCAAGCATTGGAGAAAAGATCCAATGTCATGGAGATGGCGGACTTGATCCCATGAATCCAATTGTAGATCAATGCCATAGCCGGATTTTCTAACAATATGGGCAATACTATGTCTAATCGAATTCTTAACGTATTCGCCGACACTCACGTTTTGGGGATTTTGATTACCAAGATAGATTCTGTTGGCTGTAAAACGATTTACATTCTCGCGCATATACTCTAGCTCTCGAGGCCAATTTCCGACAAGATTGTCAATATAAGCAACTGCTCCATTTTCATCTGAACTGGGATATACCAAACAATGCCAGAAAAAGAGAATTTGCAAATAAATATTATTTGAACTATTCGCTTCCCGATATAAACGGGCTAACTGGATTTGCTCTGGCTTATTCAAAAGAGCTATTGTATAAAATTCGTCCATAGATTCACTGGCGTTTATTGACCTCTTAACGGAAAAGCGAATGTTAACCTTGTTCAGTTTAGCGTCCACTTGTGAACTTATCCCGGAGTGCGCTATAACTTGCGCATTATTAGCAAAAGTAAAAGCGGAAAGGAATTCGGTCATTAGTTCGAACATCTTCGGCTGGCTACTGCTTTTGGGGATCTTACATACCAGATCGTCAGTTTCATTGCTCTTGTAATGAGGCACATACTTGAAATCAACTCCCTTGTAACGGAAGTAATATATGTCCTTGCGGAAAGCTATCGATATGTCCACGCCGATTGCGTAAATCATACCTAATCCTTTTTAGTATATTTTATAAAATACATTTTATCTAGTGCCCTACCTAACCAAGCGTGTTTGGATTTTCGCTTCGTCTATCCGCTTGCGCCCGGTCAACTCGTCCGCTGTCGGCTTACGGCCTAAGATGCCGGTCAAAACTTCCTTAACCGCGCTGACGATCTTCTTGTTGCGGACTAAACGTTCGTATTCTGACTGAGGCTTGTCCGGATATACCACATTGATCCGCGGTGGATTACCAAAACGTTTCTCGAAATTCTTTTTGATACGTTCGCTCATCACCACACCTCCATTAATTTTAAACACTACAGAGAAACCAATAGCCATCTTTTTGAAAAGTCTGCCCGTTAGTAACATCACGAGCAAATGTTTCATTTTCTATAAACACGTTAACCTTCTTATCAACTGGATAAATATGAATATTCCCGCATTGATTATTAGTAAAATAAGGCAACTTGCGATATTGCCAAGCTGAATAAGCCAAGTGTTCGCTTGGCGCACAACCAAAGAAAGAAATTCGTGGTTTCACCACATCAAGGAAGGTATAGTCTCTGTCTGATTTTCTACCATGATGAGGAGCGAATAAAACAGCGGCGTCGCTTACTAAACTTTTATGATTCTTAAGAATATACTCCCAGGTCTTATCATTGGAATCACCAGAGAAAATAACTCTACCGGCTGAACTACGATAAATAATCACATAAGAAGCATCGTTTATGTCACCACTTTCGGTGGCAGAAGCAATCAACTCGTCATTAGGTGAAATGATTGACAAATAATCTCCTTCGCCTTCACCCTTATCATCGTCCGCATTCCAATATTTGCCTAGTGAACCGGCTCTCGGAGTAACAATATTAACATCAGAGATTTTCCGCTCGACAAGATTTTCGTAAAAATCCCAATCTTCTTTCCGAAAATTAAAATCTTTCTCGAAATCTGGAGCATCCCTGCGAATACCACAATCCCAAAAGTTAACAACACGCTTTTCTGAAAATAGCCTCTCAATACCGTCCATATGATCCATATCCGGATGCGTCAAAATAAAACGCCATATCTCAGATATCCCCTGACTTGATAAATATGATATCGGATTGGTTGGTTTGTCCCGCATGCCATAATCACCCGAAATCTTTTGAGATACCTCAAACAATTTACTCAAACTTTTCTCTGGATCGAGATTGCCACAAGAAATATCAATTACAGTAACGCGCCTGCTAGATCGTTCAATAATAAAACAATCTCCTTGCTTGACATTAAGACAATGAATTTTTGGACTCGACATCATGGCTATCCTTTAAAGCAGTACGGCTTTTCTTTATACCCCATGTCACTTGAGCTATATCTTCAATTTTTTCAATAAACTTATCGACATTGAGCCCTGCAACAAAAGCAAGAGCATAAAAAGCGAGGTATGAAGGAGCAGTCGTTTGTTGCGCCTCAAATATAATTAACCCTGCTTTTAAGAAAAGACAGCTGATTGCGCCGGAAAGAAAGCTTACAATTGGCCGAATAAAGTACCAGGGCAACCAGAGGTTATCCCATTGTTTATAAACACAAGCATTCAAATAAATTCCTCGAAAGCAATACAAAACGCCCCCGATTCCTCCGGAGATACCACAGGCAAATATAATTTTGAAGGTTTCATTCGGTAAAGATATTTCACCTTGTGCCAGCTTCCATAGCACCCACCCGTAAAAGAGCATTAACGCTAATAAATAAGAAAATGTACGCTTCATAACTCACCTCACATTTCAGAAGAAGTTGTTAGATAGATATAAATACCTTAGCGCTTTATTCAGCAACCTTATCATAAAAAGTAAGCGGTTGGGCTGTTGTCCAGCCTTCACGATTTGGCGCAGTATCGTGATGCACCTTTGCACTACCTTGTGTCGCAATTACCTTGGCACCCCTACGGATGAATGCATTAACAACTTTTCTGGACGGATGCTTTGGATCTCCATCTTTAGGAGAAATCACAAAGGCTGTTTTTAGATGCGTAGGTTCCTGTAATTTTCCACCTACGATAGAGTCAAGCAATGAGGGCCCGATATTGTGCTTACTGCCATGATGAGGAATCTGAATAAAATTCAGTGTCTTCAAATCAATACCCAGACTCACAGCTTTCTTGAGCGCTTCGCTTAACGCCTCGACACCAGCATCCCCAGTAAGTAGAAATTTTTTTCCTTCAACTTGAAATAATAGAACCGCACTCGAATTATTTTCTGCACTTGTTTCGTTCTCCTGCGGATCGGATAGTGTTTCCAGTCCCCAATTTTCAACAACCCATTTAATTGCTTCTTTAACAGCGGTGACAATTTTTTCAGCTAAAGTTACGCTCTCTTTTGGTTGAGGTGTTTCTCGAAAATTAGCGACCATGATACTATAGAAATCTTTGGTTGGGCTTAATACAATAATTTCAGCATTCTTATCTGTGAAATCATCTGCAAACGGTTCATAAATACGAATATTCTTCTGCTTTGCCAATGATTCCAATTCATAGGCATCCTCTAATGCTTTTTTTAAATTGGTCTTCAAGCTAGTCCCGGTAATCTTACCATTTTGAAACATATCTTTTAAGTCTTGGGCATGTTCCCAAGGCCGATGGAGACATAACATCCCAACTGTAAGACCGTTAATCACTTCTGTTAATCCAGAGGCGTGATCTGCATCTGGATGAGAACAGAAAACACAATCAACTTGTGAGGTCTTGTAATATTTCTTAATATGCTCAACAAGAGATTTGCCTGATTCTTTTGTCCCTCCGTCGATAACCATCACTTTCTGCTCCGAACGTTCCCCATGAAGATTGCCCCATCGAATTGCAATGGCATCACCTCCACGTTCCCCATCGCCAACAGGCAAAAAATCGATCTCAAATCCCATATTTTTCCTCACATAGCTTAATTCGTTTTAACGCCCAGCCAGCTAATTTTTCGCAATAAGCATCAAGTGAATGATGTTGCACGCCTATGTCTTTTGCAACAGTCCACGATAACCAGATTAAATTCAACGATCGGGTTACCTCGGCATATTCAGTCGACACTTTGGCTTCCGCGTTTACCGGCACATTTGTCAAAAACCTCATATCTCCATGATGCTGATATTCAGAAAAATTATCAGCAAGGATTTTGATTTTATCGTTTTTTGCTTTCTTCTTAATCAGCCAGAACAGAGGCAACATAATCGGCGTAAACGGCAAGAACGGCACAACATCAAAAGAATTAATAATTCGATAAATCGGCGCCTTTATCTCATCGTCAAATTCCTCATTACCAACCTTAGGACTTCCGAACGTGTAACAAGCGCTCAAGTTATCCGAAACTATTTCCGATGTCGCGATTAACGCCAATGCCCCGCCAAGAGAATGGCCAGTTACATATAATCCATAATCAGCCAAAGACTGCAGTTGCTGAGTAACATCTTCTTGTATTTTTTGAAAAGCCGAGAGAAAACCCTTGTGAGTTTTTACGTTATTCTGATCTACCCGCATAGTGGCGTATAAATCAGTGAACACATCAAAGAACGTCTCAAGGGTTAAGTCTTCGGTCTGCGTGCCCCTGAACGATAAAACTGCCATCTTGTCAGAATCTCTTTTTGCCAAAAAGGCCTGCGTTCCATCTTGGTTAAATGTCTTGACCAATGAGAATCCGGCTTCCAGTAACGCGGACTTTAGCTCAGCCTCGTCTTTTTCAAAAGGCAAATACGCCAGCTTCGACATCTTGGCCATAAGCCAAGCTGTCCTATCGCTATAAGCCGCTCGTTTTACCGGCGGGGATAATAATTCAGGATATTCAAAATATTTGTTTGCCATAAATCCCTTGCATTATGCTATCTGCTGAAAATCTTTGCTCGTGATTGAATAGAGTTTGATCTTTTCAATATATCTTGCGTCAATCTTCTTTTTGTTGATGTTAAAATCTGGCGCGATAATGTACGCCTGTATTTTGTCAAAGCCGTCCTTGTTTGTAATTTTCTCCAGCCACCGGAGGTAACGGACAACTTGGTTATATGCGTTGAAATTCGCCTGATCGCGTTTTAGTTCAATGATAATATTAGGAATTGTTCCTTCTCCAAGGCGATTGGAAAGCCCATAAAGACAGATATCAGCTCTGTCCATATTTGCTGGCTTGAAAGGCGATATTGGCACCTGCCTACATAAGATATAATCATCCTTAGGAAATAGATGCTTGATTGGATCAATATCAGCTAACAAAGAAAACTCTATATGTGCCTCATTTTGATATACGCTATCTTCGGGCAGATAGCCAGAATCAAATAGCTGTTGGTGTTGGCCAATAATCATGGTTTCATCGGATACTGCATCAAAATTTTTATTGCTCTGAGAAAGAAGTTTGTATGCTATTGCTGATTCCCCGGGAGTAAGGGTGCAAAACCCCATCCCCTGAATAGTGTTTGAGGGCAAAGGATACGGATATTTCCCTAATTCGAAATATAAATCATCAGACGATATCTGCTTGCCAGTAACAGTGTCGTTTTTCTCAAATTGCAGTACAAAAGGTTGCGCCCGGTCTTTACCCCTGACTTTGAATATGCCCGCTTGTTCGGTTGGAGTATACCGCTTGCTTTCGTCCCAAAATAATTCAGCATTTGCCACGCGCCCTAAAGGGCTTGTTTTTCCGTTTAGATAAAAAGAGGCGATATCCACATTCCCTTTTACAACTCCCCCGTAGACAATTCTCCGCTTAAGGAAAAAGAAAATATGAGCGCCTTGCCTGCTACAAGCATAATCCGCCAAAACACAATAATGTCGGCTGTAGGGCGATGGTTTTGCAGTCATGATCGGTGGCATCAAAAAGCCATATATCCCATACTTGAGATACAGCGCTAACGTCCTATCGTCATACAGTGTGATGAATAATCCGCCGTTCATTTAAATAATGACTCCATGTTTAAGATTCGTTCTTAGGCGTCGAGTAAAGGCTGTCTTTAAAAATGGTTTTATTCTCGCCTTGCCCCAACTTCCTAAAAATAAACAAATGTTCGTGCATAATTAAAAGAAAATCTTTATCCTGTGCGCTCCAGTACCGGGTAGTGGAACAGTTATGCTGAACTTTAATGACATCTTCTTTGAGTATGAATCCTACCTTTAGAAATCGTTGCATAACGGAAAATGCCAACGGTACATAATGCCTGCGTCGACGCGTATCACCAATGAGGATACCGCAGTATTTCCCGGGCTTTAATACGCGATGGCATTCCCGGGCGACTCTCTCAATCTCATCGCAGAACTTTTGCAGACTGCTTATAGCAGAGAGATCGCCATCAGTAGTTTTTGTGCCATATTTAATTATGTTTAGATACGGGGGATGAGTTGCTATGAGGTCAACGCTTTCATCATCGACAGTTTTCAAGTTGCGCGCATCGCCTTGTTTTATAATCGGCTCATGACATTTGTCACAGCTAAATTTACATGACTCCTGCGCCAGTTTAACAACCTCTGGGTGAATATCGAACCCCAGACCACACCGACCCAATGATTTTGCTTCAATCATTGTTGTCCCACTGCCAACCATGGGATCTAAAACCGTATCGTTTTCTTTGGAATACAGACGGATAAGATTACTGGGGATTTGAGGTGCCCAATTCCCGCGGTATTTCGCGTTATGCGTCAGCCATTTACCACGATTGGGAAACGACCATACTGTTGTTGTCTGAATCTCTGCATCATTCTTAACACACTTTTCTTCCATTGAACATTATCCTTCACAGCTTTCTCTGCTATGCTTTTCTTACCGGCAGTCCCAGCCATGCCAGCGGTAATTCATTAAATCTGTAGTGGCAATTAACGCTGTGTATGTATTCTAAGACATCTTTATATTCCGGTTTCTTAAACCAATCGCTCAACACGTAAACATATTCGACTTTTAAGCCCAAAGACGATACCAGCTTCAGATACTGTTTACGTTTAAAATCGCAAGTTTGAAGTTTCTCATCTACCGACCCAGCCACCTGCTGATATTTAACCTCGATAATAAAAAGGGTTTCCCTTACAATCACAAGCAACGCGTCGTCAGGCAAAAGCTTCTTAGAGATGAGCCCTTTCCATTCAACGCCTTCCTCAGTCAAGTATTGATAAAAATCATGCTTGCGGAAACATCTTGCAACCAGTTTTCCTTCAAAAAATACACCCATCCCGGACTTGCCGGAAACCTTCTTGACTTCATACCCTGAAATCGCTCCCAGAAGTTTCTGGAAATCAACTTTTTTCTCAAAATTTAAACCCGTCTGGGTATTCGCTCCTCCGACACCGCCTGTCTTCATATAAATTCTCCTCTCACGGTCTATTAATAGTTCATCACCAAAATTTCGGTTATCGAGCCTCTGCGTTCAGCATTGCAATTTATGAGTCGCGTCGCATTCAGACGTTCGATATGATACCCTCGATATAAATCATCAAAAAAGTCATCATCGGGATCGTTATTCTTGGGATCCGAATTGCTCAACATGACAGACGCGCCTTTTATATCCAACTCCCCATAAACGTATCTGAGGCGTTTTTGTTCTTGGTCATCAAAAGCATCTTTTGAATAGCTCGTAAAACTCGCGGTGGCGCTGATAGGGCGATATGGTGGGTCGAAATAAACAAACGAACCATCGTCGACATCCTTAAGACACTCTGCGAAATCCCCGCAAAATATCTCGGCTTTTTGCAGAAGATCATTTACCGCATAAAGATTTTCTTCATTACATACCGTCGGATTCTTGTATCGTCCAAATGGCACATTAAACTCGCCTTGTGAATTTACACGGTATAGTCCATTAAAACAGGTTTTGTTTAGAAAGATTAAAAGAGCCGCCCGGCGAACAACACTGTTTTGTGCTTTTCGACGCAAAAACGCATTAAACTCCTCACGTTTGTCATAATACAATTTTTCCCGCTTTTTTTCTGATGCGGCAAGATACTCTTTTTCTAAATCGTTTAATTCCTTGATTAGTTTTCCAACGTTATTCTGGATAACTTGATAACAAGTATTTACGCATGGGTTTATCTCATAGAGATAGGCCGACTCAAAATCATAGTGTTCTGAAAGCCAGAAGAAAAGAGCGCCACCGCCTAAAAATGGCTCGAAATATTTTTTTATACGCCCTGTCTTAAACGCTGGTGGCAAATATGGAGCAATCTGGTCGATTAATTGCCCTTTGCCTCCAGCCCATTTTAAAAAAGGTTTAACTTGTCTTGTCGTCGTTATCATAATTACTCCTGAAGATTCGGTATAACGGTTACAACTACACCCTGAACTTGAAAATCGTTTCCCGCTACAATCGGCTTGTGAGCTTTATTGGTCGAACGTGGCTTTAATACCACCGCATGGGCAGAAGCCGAATATTCTTTAATTGTAACCTCATTATCGACTAAAGCAACAATCGCTTCTCCGTTTTCAGCGGTCGGTTGTTTTCTTATTAAAATAAAATCTCCATCGTTAATTCCTTTTTTATTCATGGAATCGCCCTTGGCACGCAAAAGGAAGTATTTATGCGGAGGCTTAGCAAGTTTTGTTGAAACAGGAAAGACGGCCTGAATATTCTCTTCGGCAAAAATCGGCATCCCGCACGGAGCTGTACCGAGCAAAGGAATATCAATTGTTTGTATATTAGCCTTATCCTCAAAATCCCGGATTATTTGGAGAGATCCGGTTGGACTTCTGCGAAGGACGCCTTTTGAAATAAGCTTATTAACCAATAGAGAGGCGGAGCGAGGTGAACGATAACCCAATGTCTTCATTAGATCGCGCAAGGAAGGGCAACGACCGAAATTGATTATCGAGCTTCTAATTTCTTTTAAGGCAATATTTTCTTTATCTGAAAGCGTCAAAGTCCTCATGTATACAATTGTATACAATATGAATAAGAAGTCAATGATTTTTTCGAGAATTGCGTGGGATGATTTTCTCGCGGAGACAGCCAGCAATCTACAGAACGGATTCTTGAATCTTGCCAGTCATAGTGTCCACGATCCGATAATGGGTCTTGCCGTTGCGGTCTTTCCACTGCTCCTCGATATTCAGGCTCCAATCGCCCAGAGGCATGACTTTCTGAATCTCACGCAAACGAAGCTTACCAGCAGGGACTGCGCCCAATAGATCGCCTTCGGTGGAGATATTCTCCACATAAACTTCCTCGCCACCCAGCCGAACGCTGATATAGCGGGTTTTTCTTACCGTTTTTTCTATCACCTTAGCCATAACACTGCCCTTCTTTTTGGGTAAGTAGGCCATAGAGGCAAACAATTGGCAAGGCATTTGTCAAAGAACGCCAATACGACAATAGGACATTCTTCATGTCCGGTCATGTCCGGTTTCACTGACATACTGACATCCAAAATGTCAGTGAATGTCACTCGAAAAGTCGCAAAATTGCTCAAAAATGCCCAATTTTACCCAAAAAACACCCGTTTTGAGCACGTTTTCGACCGTTCTAACACGCTGACATCGACCTCGTATGACATGACATCGATTTTTAAAATTTTGTATCACTGACGGACTGCGCCTCGGCTGACCCGCACCAAAGCCCACCCAGAAGGACCCACTGCTTAAAAGATGCCGGGGTAACGTGCAAACGTAAAGTTATGCTTCGGCCATCGGGTAACGGAAAGCGAACATCCACCCAGAAGCCCGGCTTCCATTTCTTTTTCCTGTACTTAAAGCTATGCCATCCCATAAACCCCTCGCTTAAAAAAGTGCGTGCGGAGAAGGGCAAGAGGAAACCCTCTGCCAGACGCGTTTATCTGGCAAAACCTTCACGATGCAGAAAGGAAAAGGCATCGATCCGGTTCCTCCGCATTAATCCTTCACTCAACATCCGGCTCGGTCTGCTCCGCTGGCTTAACTGGTTCCGGCCGGTACTTTTTCATGAGCGCTTTAATCTCCTGTTCAAGGTCAAAGTGCGATACCCAATGATCCCTGCAACGGATATCTTCCGCGACATCGGCTATTGTTGGACGGCGTAATTCAGCAATGCCTTTGTCTATCTCAGCATGAAAAACCTTGTGCGCGTCTGATCCTAATCCCGGGCTAAACTCGGGGAATTCCTCCAAGTGTCGTCTGGTGGTTTCCGGATGGCCGTAAATGGCAAATGCTAAAGCGAACAACTTGCCCTTAGCACGCCAAAGTTCAAGCAAGGACTTATCACGGTCAAGATTTAACTGTTTTCTGTCTTCAATAACCCGCTTCGCTTCTTCATCGCGTTTGGCGGTTAACGCTTCTTCGAGCTTCGCCTTTAACTTCGTTAAGCTCTCGGTGACAACATCAAGGTTGATGTCACACTCTTCCAAAGCCAGATCCGCCTGTTTCACAGCATCGGGATTGACCCGTTCCCCGCACATCACACGGCTTCTGATTTCTTTCGCTTTCTCTTTAGCTTCGACTTTCTCTTGCTCGCAGAGCTTTTGTTTTTCTTCGAGAGCGACAATCTGCTCAGCGATTTCCTCCGGCGTGCTTTTGCCTTTTAAAACATTCAGAAAATTAAGCTTCATGATTTCTTCTCCCTTCGCTTGGAAGTCTTTTCGGCGCGGTGATAGACATCGCCTCGTCAAAAGAACATTCGTTTTCATCCTGATACTTTCTTGCCCTCCAGATATGATCCAACTGACTGGCGATTAACACGGTGTCTTGATCGGTCTTGCGCTCCGGCGCTGTCCTGCGTAAAGCGTCAGTCAGCGTGCATTCGAACTTCTCCTGATATTCATATGCCCGCTTTAAATGGGCGAGGCGA
>CAZXAC010000077.1:0-11063 GCA_964638335.1 uncultured Lentisphaera sp.
TGTATGTTTCTGTCGCTACACGGTTTACGAAATTCCAGACTAGTTCCTTGCTAGTTTTGTCCTTGCAAAGTTCGCATTGACATGGTTTGAGGCCATCGACTGGCCAGATGTCCACCGCTTGACGGTCCAACTCGTCAAACATAAAACGGCAATAATTCACGGTCTCTTGGAAAAGGCCTTCGGAACTGAAGCAAGGAGTACCTTTGCCCTTGTGTTCCGTATCACGTTGACCACCAATCAGGGCGTAAAACTCAGGGTGGGCCTTCTTGGTTTCGGACGATTCATGTACGTCCGTCAAACCATGTACTCCAGTGTAGTAACCGGCACCATCATTCATGCCCAGGCGAAATCCCCAGAGAACTTCTTCAAGAGGAAATTGAGCGTAGTTGTACCAAACCCATCTACGGCAAGGATAATCCGGTATTACTGTTCGGTTAAGTTCCATTAGCGGAATTGATGCCAGTTGGGGAATTACGTCACCAAGTTTGTTCGGCATATAAAAACGCACGCCTAATCCATAAAGAAAATCTGTCACGGCATTTATTGAAGCAGCGCTGTCACACAACCAAAAACCTTTGATCGAATTGCCTCCACTTGTCCAAAGTGCGGCAGAGCCTTCGCCGTAATACTCATCAATGACTTTTGAGAAATCCTTAGGATTCCAAAAGAGTTTGTATGTCCCAAGGTCAGGGAACTGCCAAGCACCCTTGGTCTTGTCTGCCGTCAGTTTTTTCCATTCCTCAACGGGCTTTGGATCACCACGTTTAAGTGGCGTAAGCTTGTTTGGAACAAAATCTTTGTCGTCTCCTAGAAGTGCCAGCCAGTTAGAGCCCGACGCGATTCGGAATGCGCCATACTTCAAATCATCTGTTTTGAGTCCTAACTTATCCGTATCGGGGCTTCTTCCGACATAAATTTTCACTGGAATAGATTTATCTATGCTTGTTGCGATGGGAAGGCGTGCTCCTGTGATTTTCTGTATACCACGCTGCAATTCCAATGCCGCCAATGTCGCCATCCGAGGACGCCCCTCTGCCGCGATCACAATTTGCGCATTAGCTTGACCGTCCTTCACGATGAACTGTTCTCCTGCGAAACTCGCAACGGACAGCAACGACAAGATTAGACATGCTAGCAATTTCTTCACTTATATTCTCCTGTTTTTAAACTAATTCAAATGTTAATAATTCAAGAAAATCTTTAATCCATATTGATTGGTCCGTTGATAGCTATGAACTATAAACTATCAACTATGATCTATTACACCATTCCTGGGAATTTCTCGAAAAACACATATATTTTTATCTTGCCATAGTCATAATTACATAAGAACGAATCAACATCAAAAAAACAATTTCTGAATCAGGGCTCTATCTCTTTCGGCCACTCCTTTGGGCGAATTCCTTCGCTAACGACCTTATGTGCAATTTCGCGCAGAGATTCGGCGCGATCTTTGAGAAATCCAGGGTTTCTTTTTACTTTTCTCACATCGTCCTTGTAGAAAAATTCGAACCAAACACAACCGGCGAGATAAGATCCAGCTGCGCTAGCATGAGATCCGTCAAGCTTAAACTCGAAATCTTTGGGATCG
This sequence comes from uncultured Lentisphaera sp., assembly GCA_964638335.1. GTDB lineage: Bacteria > Verrucomicrobiota > Lentisphaeria > Victivallales > GWF2-50-93 > DYMC01. The sequence continues at coordinate 1,592 of CAZXAC010000077.1, forward strand.
CCGTCTAAGTCTTTTTTCTTTGGCTCAGCTGGTGCCTCGTCATCTCCAGACCCTTTTTTGCGCCATGCGAAACCACCGTTCAATGAATTCTTTTCATTTGGAAGCTCAGGATATTTTGGATTCTCATAATTAAAATTGGGGTCGCGCTCAAACTTCCATTCAGGAGATTCTGCCGCGAGCTGGAAGGCATTCCCTACTGGAATTATTCTCAATCCGAGTTCCTTTGCAATTGTATAGTATGCCTTGGTGAGTTCCCTATACATGAACCATTCTCCTTTTTTGTCCATTCCTTGACGGGTATGATCAGGTCTCCAAGCCCAAGTTTGGTGAAGTACAATCTCTGCCTGGGGGGCATGTTTTTTTATGTAATCACAAAGATTTTTCGCATATGGCCTGTAGGTTTCTATCTTATAACTGTTTGGACTTGACTGCTGTATCGTGACATAATCCCATTTATCCGCGACTAGGACTTCCTTTAGGGACATTTTCTTGTCATTGTATTTGTATGGCTTTCCTTTGGGATCTTCGGGATTCTCCTCATTTATCATGGCTTTATCATAATGCATTTGGAGCGAATGTCCTCCAGGGATGGCTTTACATACTATCAATTCGTGCCCTGCGTTTTTTACGATTCCGGGAAATGAATTCATTACATTGGCTAGGAAACTATTGCCGATCCCTAGTATTTTTATTTTTTTTCTGCCTGTTGTTGAACCTTCTGTCTCTGCCGAGGAATTATTTTCGGCGCAGACATTTCCGACAGCAAAAACGAAGAGCATCATGATAGCAATTCTCAAAAAAAACGCTCTCTTTTTCATTTCAACTGACTCCTTAATTTTAAACTAATCATTTATAAAATCGTTATGCGAATTTCGCAAAAATTATTTTATCTCAAGTCGTCCGAATTTTGCTGGTTGCCCCCACGGTCCGCCTGTTGGGGAGAATGCTTGAACTTCTCGTTCCTGTCCCGCAACACGGACTCGTCCGATATTAAAATACCAGGGGGCTTCGGGTGTTGGCATAGTGCCCGCCACCCGATGCAACGGATCGGAGTTGGCCTCATCCTGACCCACTACGGGAATTCTCATCTTAACCAGCCAGAAGTTTTTTCCTTTCTCGGTTTTTATTTCTGCGAGAGACTTCCAGCGCGCGGCGGGATCTCCCTCCGAAACTTGACCATCTGGATTGACCTGGATTTGATAATAGGAATGGTCCTGTGTCTCAATGAAGACCGCAACATAATCGCCGCCGTGGACATCAGATGAACTTGACAGATTGTGCATCTGCGGCTCCTCGCAACGAATTTCCATAAGCAGGCTTGAGTTATGCCAGCCGACCTTGAAAGTGGTTTTCGCAGTAACGGTTGTGCCGGGGCTGTTTCGCCTGAGTTCATGAATTTTTGCCCCCGAGAGATCGGTTCCCTGTTTGCCAACGGCCAGCGGAGCCCGTGCGCGCGCTTCGTTCAGTTCTTGGGACTCCTTTTTTTGCCGCGCTATAACATCCTCTCTTGTCTGGAGTTCGGAAATGACCATTTTCACCCGCTGTCCATAGATTGTTTCACCAGCGGCATCTTTGGCCTTGTCGAGCAAATCCCGCAGTTCGAGTGCGGTCCTAAGCGGCACATTGGTTGGATTGCCACGCCCCCCGCTCCTGCTGGCGTCTTTGACTGCGAGATTCGCTTCTGCAAAATCTATAACTGCTTTCATCTGTTTTGCTGCCGGGCCATAGAACTTTTCGCAATATTCATCGAGCAGGGCATCGACGTCCTGATCGGCATTCCAAAGTAGCCGCGCATGCGGGTAGAGGGTTATGTGTTCCAGACCCATCACCGTCCACTTACCATCGAGTTGGCTTTGCTCGCCATCTTCCCCGTATACGCCCAACTCCTTCATCAGCCTGAGATCTCGGGCGGTTGCGCACGGGTGGATGGCTGGGTAGTAGATCGGCTTAGGTGTTCCTTCATTATCTTTATATCCCCAGATATGAATCCGGTTGTTTTCACCCCGAAGCAAATTTCCGGGGGCGACCTTGCTTGCCCACTTCCTGGCACGGGCCTCGTAGTCAGCCCAACGCTCTGGATCGTTCATGCCGACCCGGCCAGAATTGGAAATCGAAATGATGAAATTCGGAGGGAACTTCTCAATGAAATCAGGGGCATCTTTGTACATAGTGTAGGCGCCGCCTAAGACAAATTTGTTGGGGTGAGTTTTATATACTTCCCTTGCCACTCGATCCGTAAAACTCCACACAAGCTCCTCTGCAGATTTGTTCGCGCACTTTTCGCACTGACATTTCTTCAGTCCGTCGCCGGGCCAGATGCTGACGATCCGATGGGCATAGTTGTCGAAAATGAAACGGCAGAAATTAGCCGTTTCTTTGATCAAGCCTTCGGAACTGAAGCAGGCTGTGCCATTGCCGCGGTGACCAGTGTCGCGTTTTCCGCCAATAAGGGCGTAGTATTCCGGATGAGCCTTCTTCATTTCATCCTTGCTGTGGACATTCGTGAGCCAGTGACTGAAAACCACCGGACCAGAGCGCTCGAATATGGAGTTCATGCCGACCCTCCTAGTCCAAATGACATCTTCCAAGGAAAACTTGTCTAAGCCATATAAGCGCCAAGCTCGCGCCGCAAAGTCGGGTTTTACGGTTTCGTCAACAGCCCCGATTTCCACCGAGGCAAGCTTTGGAAGCACAGTCCCCATATCGCCTGGCATATAAAATCTGGCTCCAAGTTTCCGGAGTAGTCCGTGAACCGCATTCATCGAGCCAGTCAAGTCATGGATCCAAAAGCCCTTTAATTCGTTCCCACCGCTGGTCCAAAGGATGCCAGCATCCTTACCATACATTGAATTGAGACTTTTTAGAAAGTCGTCTTTTCCACCGTACAAATGCTTGAAGCCACTGCTAAACGGAGAGTCCCATCCACATTGGGTAAGTCCGCTCTTTTTGACCTTCTCGTCCCACTCCCTGTTTGAGCGCGTGGCGTCCTTTCTCGAAATTGGCAGTCCCCAGGGCTCGGGATCGAAATCGGTGTCCTTGCCGATTAGGACAAGCCAGCCCGCAGCGTTGGACAAGTCCATTCCTGAGACAATCCGATATGCCCCGTAGTCAAGTCCATCCGCTGAAATCCCGAGCTTGTCGGTCTCCGGACTTCGCCCAACATAGATCTGCATTGGAAAATCCGCAGATTTCTGGGTCACGATCGGAAGCCGCGCTCCGCTGATCTTTTCTATCCATTTTTGAAGTTCAAGCGCAGCAAGCGTCGCCATTCTCGGACGATTTTCCGCCGCAATCACAATCTGCGCGTTGGGTTTGCCGTCCTTCACGATGAACTGTTCCGCAGCGAAACTCGCAACGGACAGCAACGACAAGATCAGAAACGACAGCAACTTCCTCATTGATCCACCTCTTTATGTCTTTTAAATTTAAAATCTCATTTCTTTATCAACGAAAAGGCATGCGTTTTTATTTCATTTATATATAAATTATTCTATTATTTTATAACGATAACAGTGATTACCAAGATTATATTGCTGTAGATATAATTTTCAACGCAAAATGATATAATTTGATAATAAAATGAAATTATTTGATAATAATGCTGAATTGCGTTCAAAGAGCTTAGAAAAGGCAAGATATATGTGGAATTTTGCGAGTGTCCTTATATTGATTGCCTGATAGGTCGAAACCGTTCTCCGTAGGTTGGGCTTTCTACAAAATGTCAAACCCTGTTTTCAGAATAGCCCGGCAGGTTCATGGGATATGACGGATAGTCCTGGATCATGAGTCCGGAATCGGGATCTTCTGAGTTAGGTATTTGGTATTTCGGATAAATCTTCCAGTTGAGTTTTTCGCCGTCTTTTATGACGGCTTCCGAGCATCCATTCTCCAAAAGATGGCGTAGCAAGGTTTGTTTCATTATTTCCTTTTCATTTTTTCGAAACGCGTTTCCGGCTAGATTCTGGGTTTCCAAGGGATCGCTGATCCGGTCGAAGAGAAATTCTTTCTGGTCTCCGAGTGAGTGGAAATATTTCCACCGTTCGCTGACAACCATGTGGATTCCTGTTCCACCCCTGGAGTAGTGGGAGAATACAAAATCGCGCGAATTTCTTCCTGCCGCTACTGATGCGAGATCTTCTCCGTCAGACTCGACACTTTCGATCCCCGCCGCTTTAAGCAAGGTTGGGAACACGTCAATCAGGCTGGAAGGACGCATGCAACGAAGACCAGCTGGGAAATGCGAAGGGTAACGAACGATCATCGGGATCCGGGAGGATGCGTCATGCATGGAGCATTTTCCGAAGCAATTGTAGTCACCGAGATATTCGCCGTGATCCGAAGAGAAGACGATCAGTGTATTGTCGAGCCGTCCGGTATCCCCAAGGGCCGCAAGTATCCGGCCAATCTGATAGTCGACGAACGAGATCGCCGAATAATAGAACGCCTTGAAATTCCGGGCCTGATGAAGACTGGTGCCCGGATCCCAGAATCCTGAACGGTTCTGCACATGATTTATCCAAGTCTTAAGGGCCTCGTAATTCGGCGGCAAATTTGGTAGCGGCATCAGTGGGCCGCGGTAAAGGCGATGCCACGGCTTCGGCGGCGAGACAGGAGGATGGGGATGAATGAAACTTCCGAACAGCATCCAGGGCGCATTAGCTGAAGATGCTTCCCGGATGAACTCGATCGAACGATCAGCGACCCATTGGGTAGGGTGCGCCTCGGCCGGAAGCGAAGAAACCTGTGCAGTGGAATAGAGTTCACTTCTGGCACCGTGAGGCTCATAGTAGTCGTATCCGTTGTCCTTGAGCCAACGGAGATAGTCGTCCTTATCCGGATCCGACATAACCTCTTCCTGCGTCTTGCGGCTTTGAAAACCGCGCAATGCGTTCCGATCCGGCTTGAAATGGCATTTCCCGACGGCGTGCGTGCGGTAGCCGGCTTCTCCTAAAAGACCCGGAAGTGAACGACCATTGTCCTCAATCATCACTTTTCCATTTTCGGCCACGCCGGTCTTGAGCGCATTCATCCCGTAGTGCATGCAACAACGTGCCGGTATGCATACAGGTGACGGCGAGTAGCATCTCTCGAATGCGGTACCTTCCCGTACTAGTCGGTCAAGGTTTGGAGTCCGGATCATTGAATTTCCGAGTTCATGAATCGTATCGGCACGTTGCTGGTCAGCAAACAGAAACAGAATGTTTGGACGATTTTTTGTTTTACTCATGGATTCGGCACTATTGTCTTAGCGTTTTTTGTTTTGGTTGAAATGGTTGTGCCACCTCATGGCATCAGACGTTTTCTGTCCGGAACTGGCGAAGAAGTCGGGTTGTTCTGTTCGGATATACCATGCGACAAGTTCTTCCATCAGTTTGCTCTGAATATGTCTGATTTCAGGGTTATCATAGAGGTTGTGAAGCTCATCAGGATCAGCTACTATATCGTATAGCTCTCCCACGTGGCGGCGACCGTCAGTCGTAAAAGAAAGCTTATGGGTACGTGTTCGAACTGTCTTGGTCAATTGTCTTTCGCAAAATATGTAAGGCTTTCCGCAGTAATACGGGACGTTGTTCATGGCATCGCGATGGCTTTCTCCCTGTACGCTCGGAGGTGTTTCCATTCCGATGAGATCGCAGAGAGTCGGATACATGTCAATTGTCTCGCAAAGATCAAATGGCATGTTCCTGTCGAAACGTCCTTTCCAATACCAAATATATGGAGTCCGGATGATCGCATCATAATTGCTGGTATTTTTCCCGAGCATGCCGAGGTTTCCTGCGAAATCGCCGTGATCCGCAGTGAATATTATGATGGTGTTGTCTATCTTTCCGCTTTTTTCGAGGTGATCGAGGATACGACCCACCTGTTGGTCGATCAGGGACATCAGTCCATAATAGCGAGCTAATCCTTCGCGCAATGCGTCCTCTCCCAAGACCCAAGCTTTCCACAAGTTCTCGGCGCCAGAGCGCGAGTGGTTTGGCTTGCTCTCGAAATACTTCGGATCGTATGAAGGAATTGTGAGCGATTTAGGATCATATTTTACAGGCGCGTCGGCGGGCGGGAAATGTGGCGCGTGTGGACGCTCGAAAGTACACCAGGCGAAAAATGGCGCATCATCGGAGGAACGAATGAACTCTAGCGTCCGATCCGCTGTCCAAACTTCGTTGGTATCACATGCCTTAAGAGGGGATTCGCCAGCATGAAAATTGTTAGAGATTTCTTTCGGGGGTTTCAGTTCTTTCTGCTTATAAACATCAAGTAAACCCTTATCCCGTAGATACTCGTGATATTCTGGTTCTCCGAATGGATTGTCACAACAATGAGAGATTACATCGAATCCAGCGTCCTTCTCAAAAACGCCGAGATGCAGTTTCCCGAATGCGCCAGTACGATATCCGGCCTTTTCCTTTAGTTCCTTTGCGAGCGGATGACATACGCTGTGCGGACTCGATTCCTTGTGGTTCGTCTCGACCTGGTGTGTATGAATGTATTGCCCAGTGAAAAATGATACTCTGGACGGTTGGCAAATGGGATTGGCTGCGAAGCAATTACGAAAAGCCACGCCGCCTTTGATTAATCGATCTATGTTAGGGGTTTTTATATCTGGGTGCCCATACCCAGAGAAACACTCAGCGTTCCACTGGTCAACCATAATCATCAAAATGTTAGGCTTTTTCATCGCGTAATCTGCTCCTTATTTTATCTAATCACATAAACAATATTTCTCATCCTAAGCAAGTACACCATTTTTTTTATTTTTTCAAATCTAATACTTATTATTTAAAATTTAGGATTGTAGGACTTTACCCATTCGCATACTGTCTTAATCGTTTCGGGTTTACAGTCTACAGCCATTTCTCCGCCGGAACTCACAACAATCCCCCGATGATGAGGAAGCTCGTCGAGGGATTCTTCTATTTTTGCAATAATTTCTTCCGGCTTACGAAGCCAAAGCATGGCGTTTGTACCACCTACGAGACATTTGTCTGGACATGCGGTCCTTCCATCAAGCAGGGTTGTATTGCCAAGAGGAGGAGAAGTAAACGCCTCAAACGCGTTTGCGGGACTACTTGCCAGTTCTGGCAAAAGATCCTTCAGATGTCCGCACATATGAAGCACTAGGATCCGATCCCTTTTTTTAAGGATTTCTCCGTATTCTCTAATGTGTCTGCTGCAATAACGGCGATACTGTTCCGGCGAGATGAGTGATGTTGACGTGTTCTCAATTAGGTAGAATACATCGGCAGGATTAGTGTCGCACATGATCTCGAATCTTTTCAGCATTACCTGATGCATGGCTTCAAAAAGAGCCTCGACCTCTTTCTCGTGATCCGCCAGCAAATAATGGGAATTTTCGACTCCAGCCAAATGCTGAACCCAATTCATGAGGGGCGTCGGCCCTGATTGAACTGCGGTTAACGCATCTTGGCCAATGCCCTTCACTTTCTGGGTCTGAACAAGCAACGCATCCTTGTCTAATTCTACTGATGCATCTTCGAAAAATGCTGTAAGATCCTTTATGTCTTCAAGATTCTTTACTGGATGCTCGACTGGGTGTTTTGATTTTGTCTCCTCATCGGATTCAAAAATGAGCCTGAGTTCTCTGCCGTTGACACGATAAATTCTTTTTTCAATCAGTTCACCTTTGTCGTAATCCGGAAAACTACGCTCGAAAGAACAGTGTTTATATACTTCTTTGGTACATCCTCCCGTCCAAATATGCTTATCGCTTCCAATCCAGTTGTGGAGACCTGAATATCCCATTTCCTTGAAGGGAGAAGCTTGGGCATTGACGTATCGAGGAAAAAACTTGGGATAGAAAGGAAGGCGGTCAAGCTCCTGCATTCGTATTGCTCCGAGCCATCTTTCCTTTGTCGTCATTTGGTCTTTCATAAAATGTTCCTTATTTTATTTTTTGTTTTTCCAGCTTACTAGTCGTCTCATAATAATCTCGATGCGCTTCCTCTTCAAAGGAGCGCGGGTTTTTTACCACGCCGAATGGCCGTAATCCAACCCGCGGCATCCTTTCAATGGCGGGTAAGAAAACCCGCCCTCCGTTATCTTGGAACTCCATTCTATTTTGAGACTATTGGTAACTCGTCCAATGCCGAATCATTAGAAATTGAAATTTTGCGAATCTCGCAGATCTGAAGGTTCCCGCAAATCAGATTGACCAGAAATTTCCTTCAAGCTTTTGCGAACATCTGAATCAACTTTCGTAAATGAATCACCGAATCAGCGGTTGCTGGCATCATTAGTTTATCCAGAGGCATAAATTCTCCGTTGAGTTTTTTCAATTCATCCGCCAATCTTAACTGGAAAGTATGCTGAAATTCGGTAGCGACATTTACCTTGGCAAAACCGGTGCGAATTACTGCTATGACTTTTTCGTGCGGCGTTCCGGAACCTCCATGCAGGACTAGTGGAATCTTTACAAGCTCGCTGATCTGCTGAGCCAGGCCAATTTCTATTTTCGGTTGTTCGCGGTAGTAACCGTGAGCAGTTCCTATTGAAACCGCCAGAGCATCCACGCCGCTTTCCTTCGCGAATTCAGCGACTTCATCAGGTTTAGAAAGAGAGGAACTTAGCGGCGCTCCGCTGCTATTCAGCGGTACATGTCCTATTTCTCCTTCGATAGTCACGTGATGGGAGTGCGCGTATTCCGCAGCCTTTCGGGTCTGTTCGAGATTTTCCTTGAAAGGCAGTTGTGAACCGTCAAACATAACCGATGTGAAGCCACAGTCTATCGCCAGTTTCACCTGTTCAAAAGACGCTCCATGGTCTAGGTGAACAGCAACCGGCACTGATGCATTTTTCGCCATCTCTCTCATCATCGCCGCCAGTGCCGCGATGTGAGGATCTGTCATAAGCCGATGGTAAACCTGGAGAATAACGGGTTGATTTTCCGCTTCGGCCGCGATTATCACAGCCTTGGCGGTTTCGTAATTTGCGATATTGAAAGCTCCTACGGCATGACCCTTTTTTCGAGCTTGCGGTAGGATTTCGTTTAGAGTTACAAGCGACATATTAAGCCATCCTCCCAGCCACAATTTCATCAAGCAAGAACACTTTGAGCTGTGGGGCGTAACGTTTCAAAACTGATTTGGTATAAGGAGAAGCAGTTACCAGAATATCCTTTGACGGATTATCCGCGAGTTCGGCAATCCGCTTGCAGAGTTTTTCTGTCAACTCAGGATTAATCCTATCATATACTACCGCACCTTCACCCGCAGAGTAAGATTCTTCATAATTGGTTCCAAATCTTTTCAGAGTGTAACCGAGACTAGTCAGGAGTTCGCGTGGTGCGTTGAATTCATCCCGATAATTCTTTAGATAATCGCTGTCAAGATAGTAAAGTTCCCCTGAGCCGGATTTACCTTTGATGAATTCGGAAGAATGCATGACTTTGACTTTCCCAAGCCTTCCATTAAGTCTGTCGTAGGAAGCGGGACAGGATGTGATAAGAGTTTTC
>CAZXAC010000078.1:0-10849 GCA_964638335.1 uncultured Lentisphaera sp.
TCTACCAAGCTTCTAGCAGCGAAATGTTTGGCAAAGTGCTTGAGACGCCACAGACGGAGAAGACTCCTTTTTATCCCAGAAGCCCGTACGGCGCAGCGAAAGTCTTCTCGTATTGGCTCACCGTAAACTATAGGGAAAGCTATAACATATTAGCATCCAACGGAATACTGTTCAATCACGAGTCCCCTCGCCGCGGAGAAACGTTTGTAACCCGCAAGATAACCCGGGCTGCCACTCGTATAAAACTGGGGCTTCAAGAAAAACTGTATCTTGGAAATCTCGATGCGAAGCGCGACTGGGGCTTCGCCGGAGATTATGCCGAAGCAATGTGGCTCATGCTTCAACAGGATAAAGCGGACGACTTTGTAATTGCAACAGGAGAAACCCACTCCATAAAAGAATTCCTAGATGAGACATTCAACTTGCTTGATCTTGACTGGGGTAAACATGTGGAAATCGATCCTAGATATTTTCGGCCGACAGAAGTAGACTTACTTTTAGGCGACAGTTCAAAAGCGAGAAAACAACTCGGTTGGGCACCAAAAGTCTCATTCAAACAGCTCGTCAAGATGATGGTGGAGTCCGACATGAAGATTGCAGAAAAGGAAAAGATCCTCCAAGATCACAGGTAAATGCTAATAACAATAGCACTCGACCCATATGAAAAAAACTGTAAGAATCGGAAAGATAAGTGACCAAGATGAATTCCGTCGGAACGATATCCGAAAAATGAGTCCCAACGCTCGAGTGATAATGCTTCTCTCGATCCAAAGCGCTTTCCTAGGTTGGGACAAAAACCCTAAATTTCTCAGGGTGGCAACGATAAAAAGAACAGCAATCGAAAAATGACGCCAATATTGACAAAAGATTTCAAGGACTTCATTGAACTTTTGCTCAAGCACAAAGTGGACTTTTTGATTTGCGGCGGACATGCTGTAGCATTTCACGGATACCCACGATTAACTATGGATTTCGACATCCTAATCAAGCCATCTGATGAAAATGCTGGGAAGCTGATGATTGTCCTGCATGAATTCGGTTTTGGGGAAGCAGACATCGAAAAAAAACTATTCACAAGAGAAGGCACTGCCGTCACGCTCGGGGCACAGCCCAACCAAATAGATCTGCTTACCAGCTGCAGCACGCAAACGACCGACAAGGTATTTAGAAACGCAGTATATGGTAGGCTCGGTGAATTCAATGTACTCTTCATATCAAAAGAGGATTTGCTCAGAGGGAAAAAGGAAGCAGGCAGACAAAAAGATCTCGCCGACATAGAAGAACTAGGTAAAATATAATCAACTAAATTGGTGCATAATTGGAAAAATCTTCAAAAATCTACGTTGCAGGACATCGCGGGATGGTGGGTTCTGCCATACGCCGAAAGCTTGAATCCCTTGGTTTTAAAAATATTATCACCAGAGAGGCAAAGGAACTAGACTTGCGAAATTCGCAAAGCGTAGAGAAGTTTTTTATGTCAGAAAAACCGGAAATAGTCTTCTTGGCGGCGGCAAAGGTCGGAGGGATAAATATAAACAACAAGGAGCCAGCTTCTTTCCTTTATGACAATTTGATGATAGCCTCAAATGTAATACATCATTCATATTTGAATAGAGTAAAAAAACTCTGCTTCTTCGGGAGTTCGTGCATATACCCGAGAGAATGCCCTCAACCCATAAAGGAGGAATATCTTCTAACGGGTCCTTTGGAACCACCAACGAAGGGTATGCTATCGCGAAACTGGCAGGCTACAAGATGGCGTACTATTACGCAAAGCAGTATGGGATGAACAACATATCAATCATGCCATGCAATCTTTACGGCAAGAACGACAGCTTTGATTTGGAAAAATCGCATGTCCTGTCCGCGCTTGTCAGGCGATTTTGTGATGCCGTTTCAGAAAATAAATCAGAATTGACGCTTTGGGGCACAGGAGTCGCTAGGCGCGAATTCATGAATGTAGACGATCTAGCGGAAGCAGCTCTACTGCTGATGAATAAGTGCAACTCACCAGAGATCATCAATGTAGGAACTGGCACTGACATCACAATAAAGGAGCTGGCCGCGAAAATCGCAAGGGCCACTGGGTTCAGCGGCAGAATCATATGGGACAGTTCCAATCCCGATGGAATGCTTCGTAAATGCATGGATATTTCCAAAATAAGCAGCCTTGGTTTTTCGCCTAAGATATCCCTCGACGAGGGGATAAGGCAAATGATTGCTGAATATCTATCCTTGCAAAAAAAACTCAAAGCCAATGTTCAGGATAAAATTCTGAGATAAGGAATAATTAATGAAATCCATAAAACTAATTGTTTTTGATTTTGACGGGGTAATGACTGATAATCGCGTGCTTGTTTCCGAGGATGGCAAGGAATCCGTCTTTTGCAATCGTTCCGATGGAATCGGTATAAATATTTTAAGAAAATCCGGTTATAAAATGCTAATACTTTCGACTGAAAAAAATAGGGTGGTCAAGGCAAGGGCAAAAAAATTAAAAATGAGCGTACTCAACGGTATTTATGACAAAAAAAAGGTTTTATGTGAATATTGCAGGAAGAACAATATCAAGATGACTTCAGTCTGTTATGTTGGGAATGATATAAATGATTTATCCGCAATGAAATCAGTGGGAGTAAAGGTTTGTCCTTCAGATGCATATTCGGAAATAAAATCTATCTCGGACATAGTATTGAAAAAAGCAGGAGGCGACGGTGTCGTAAGGGAGCTTGCCACACTGTTCACAAAACAATAAACGGTGGACGATGAAAATTGATTTTCCTGGAATACAAACCCATCTTACAACTGATGAGGAAGGGATCGTCATGGGCGTGATAAGAAATTCATCGACTTATTCGATGGGACCTGAACTCAAGAAATTAGAAGATGATTTCTCGAAATGGTTGGGAATGCCTTATTGCGCGGGATTAAGCAGTTGCACTGCAGCTCTCGAATTAGCTGCGATGCTCAGTGGAGTCGGTCCAAACGATGAAGTCATTCTGCCTGCTCACACATTTACCGCCACAGCGCTTCCTTTTCTGAGAGCGGGCGCAAGACTAGTCTTCGCCGACATAGATCCAAAAACTTTCGTAGTAAGCGCCGTAGAAATCAGGAAAAAAATAACCTCCAAAACAAAAGTCATAATACCGGTACATTTATATGGCCTCATGGCTCCAATGCCCGAAATAATGTCCATTGCGAAAGAGCACAAATGCATGGTCATAGAAGATTGTGCTCAGTCTCCCGGAGCTTCCATAGGAGGCAAACTGGCTGGGAGCTGGGGCGACATATCGTGTTTCAGTTTCCACAGCCAGAAAAACATAAATGCCCTCGGAGAAGGAGGTCTTATCGCATGCAGAGATCCCGAACATTATGAAAAAATCCTTGGTCTAAGAAAAATTGGGAACCGACCGTATAAGGGCCAAACGCAATATTGGAAACCGGCCATGTCGAACATAATAGAGGCAATTCCCGGAAAGCATCCATACAATTTTGCGCTCCCCGAACCCAATGCCGCAGCCGCTCGTTGTCTTTTGATGAGAATCAGCCAAATAAATAACAGGAGAAACAAACAGGCCAAGAGAATTGTCGAATCGTTGAAAGAGTTACCTTTCTTTGATTTTCAGGCAATCCCTGCCAATTATCAGCACGCTTACCACTTGCTGGTCGCCAGAGTAAAGTCTTCCACCGAAAAAAGAGACCAACTTATTGAGACGCTTTTCGAAGAATTTACTATAAAGTGTGTTGTACAATACAATCCACTTTACAATTATGAACTTTTCCAACACAACGGTTATGCGGAAAAGACATGCCCAGCATCAGATGATTTCTTCGAGCACATGATATCGTTCCCTTTTTGGACAGAGATGTCAGATGAAGTGACGGACTATATTTCAAAATCGGTGGAAATGGCAACAGAAAAGGTATTCACAAAGTGATAAAAACGGAGATTTAAATGAAAATACTTCAAAATGTTCCAGAAGTTATATTTCAGAAGGGATGTTTCGCCGACTTGACCTCAATTCTTGCTTATGTCGAAAAGAAGCATCGACTAAAGCGACCAGTTTTTCTGGTCGATCATGTCTTCAAAAATAAAGTTTCTCTCCCATCGCCAATTCCAAGATCGTCGTCAGAAATGATTTTGTGGGTTGATACAGACAAGGAACCTACGACAAAACAGGCAGATGATTTTACAAAAATCATGAAAGAGCTGAATCCTGATTATATCGTAGGAATAGGGGGTGGTTCAGTTCTTGACATCACTAAGGGTGTCTCAGTGCTGTTAAACAATCCCGGTTCATGCTCGGATTATCAGGGATGGGACAAGGTTAAAAACAGGGCTTTATTCAAGATAGGAATACCTACACTTTCGGGAACTGGTTCAGAGGTTAGTCGTACTTGCATATTTACCAGTCCCACTAAGAAACAAGGTATCAATGACGACCACACCAGATTTGACATGGTTATCCTTGATCCGACATTAACCTGCACTGTCCCGGCAGCACAGAAATTTTTTACTGCCATGGATTGTTACATTCATTCGGTCGAATCTCTTCGTGGTACAATGATCAATCCGTTCAGTAGGGGATACGCTGAAAAAGCACTAGAACTATGCGTCAGATATTTCCTTGACAGGCCCGACGACGGCGATCTGATGACAGCTTCATATTTTGGTGGATGCTCAATAGTATATTCGGAAGTGGGAATATGCCATGCCTTATCCTACGGAATAAGTTTCATTCTGGGCTATCATCATGGAGAAGCTAATAGCATAGTCTTCGACTATCTCGATGATTACTATCCGGAGGACGTAAAGGTTTTCAGAAAAATGCTCTCAACCCACAACATTGAGCTACCTAGGAATATTATGAAAGGAGTTTCCGCCTCAGACATAGATAAAATGATCGAATTAACCTACCTAATGGAAAAGCCGTTAACCAATGCGCTTGGCCAGGATTGGAAGCTCAAACTAACACCTGAAAAGATAAAAAAAATATATTCGAGAATGTAAATGACTTTAGAATATAGGACAGAATCAGATATTGTAAAAAAGCTTGAATCCATAAAAGGAAAAGCTTTCTCTGATTATCGTAAAAAATGGACAAGGGCCAATAATTTCGAGCTGGAAACCGATTTTCCTCTTTTCCTTCATATCGAAGCGGAATTTAGATGTAATATGCGCTGTTCCATGTGTGTGCACGGAATACCCGAACTGAAAAAAAGTTTTACTATAAAGAAAGATTAAATACGGAGAGAATCTTAAGGATATTAAGAGAAGGCGCTGATAATAACTGTCCTTCAGTATCATTCCAAGGAGATAATGAGCCTTTTCTTATAGATGAAATCACCGATTGGTTTGGTATTGCCAAGGGAATGGGATATCTGGATATAATGGTAAATACAAATGGGACCATAATGAGTGATGAGTTGGCAGAAAAAATAATCAAATCGGGACTCACGAGATTAAGGTTCAGCATGGATGCGATAAAGGAGGAAACATATTTTAAAATAAGAGGAGGAGATCTCTTACCAAAAATAAAGGAGAATGTGCTGAAGTTTTTGGAGATCAAAGATAAGTTAAAATCGGACCTTCCCTTTGTTGGCGTAAATTTTTTAAAACTAAGAGAAAACTCGCATGAACTTGAAGATTTTATACAATTTTGGAGAGATAAGGCCGATTTTATTGTATTGCAAGATTTTATAACACCCGATATTTACGGCGACTACAACGCTATGGACATTGAAACCAGACAAAAATCGGCCTTGTTCAAATGCAATCAGCCTTGGCAAAGGCTTTACATAAGGGGAAATTGTGATGTGTGTCCGTGCTGTGCAATGTTTTGCTCCTACCTCAAATTGGGGAATCTGAATCACTCTTCTTTGAAGGAGATGTGGCATTCAAAGAAGATGAAGGGATTAAGAGAAATTCACAAGAACGGTCTTTATTATAAAAACAAGGTTTGTAACAAATGCACCAAATCCGGATTTTCCACTTAAACAAACTCAAATGGAATTTAATTTATGGGAATAAAGATTGCGGGAAAAAATGTAGGAGACAGGCATCCAGTTTTTATAATTGCTGAGATAGGAATTAATCACAACGGTGATATTGACACTGCCAAGAGATTGATTCGCGTGGCTGCAGATGCCGGCCGTGATGCCGTAAAATTTCAAAAAAGGACACCCCATTTATGTGTGCCTCCAGAGCAGATGAAAACTATGCGTGAAACTCCCTGGGGGAGGATAAACTACTTACAATACAGATTCAAAATTGAGTTTGGAGAAAAGGAGTTTGACCAGATCTCAGATTTTTGCGAACAAACTGGAATACTTTGGTTTTGTTCATGCTGGGATATTCCGTCAGTTGACTTTCTGGATAGATACAATCCGCCCTGCTACAAGATTCCATCAGCTTGCTTTACTGACCACAAGCTGCTTGAACATATCAAAAAAAGAGGCAAGCCCATCATCGCCTCATGCGGAATGTCTTCGGAAAAAGATATTGATGATTTCATAAGGATATCATCAAAAAACAATCTCATACTGATGCACACCAATTCCTCTTATCCCGCCCCGATAGAGGAATTGAACCTGAAAACCATATCTTCACTAAGAGAAAAATACAGTTGTCTTGTCGGATATTCCGGACATGAAGCGGGACTGTTTACGACCCCCCTCGCCGTGCCTTTAGGCGCGTGTTGTATCGAAAGACATATAACTCTTGACAGAAACATGTGGGGAACTGACCAAAGCGCATCAATCGAACCAAAGGGCCTTTTTAAATTAGTAGAAGAAATAAGATCCGCGGAAAAAGCTATTGGGGACGGAATAAAAAAAATCTATCCAGGAGAAGAGATTGTTCGCAAAAAGTTGAGGAGGGAGCTGCCTGTAAGGGAAAAAGGGGAAATAGCAGCGATAGTGCAAGCTAGAATGGGGTCTCACCGGCTTCCCGGCAAAATGCTAGCAGACTTGGCTGGCAAACCATTACTATCCAGAATTATTGAAAGACTAAAAATGTGCAAGAACTTAAAACAAATAATAGTAGCACTGCCTGACAATAAAAATGATGATGTTCTTGAAAATCTCGCAGGCCAAGCTCAAGTCGATATTTTCAGAGGAAGTGAAGATGATCTCATAAGCAGATATCTTGAAGCCGCCAAATATTTCAAAGTTGATTACATTGTAAGAATGCCTGCCGATAATCCATGCATATCTCCGAAGGAAATCGACAAAATAATTGAATTTTACATGGCAACATCTTTTGATTTTTGCTCAAATCTTTATCAAATACAGGGCAATGGTTATCCCGATGGGATAGGAGCGGAAATATTCAGTCGGGAAATTCTTGAACTTGTATCCGTAAAGGCCAGAGGCGGAGAATATAGAGAACACGTACATAGATATTTCTACGACAACTTGAACGTCGGAACTATCATGTGTCCAGTGGAATACGCCTACCCTTCTTTAAAACTGGATGTGAATACTGAGGAGGAATTGAGATACATCAGGAGTATTTACGATGCGCTGGCCAAGCCGGAAAATTCTTTCTTTGACATAGAGCAGATAGTCGAATGGCACAGGATAAATCATCCTCAATCTCTAATAACTCCATCATTAAAAGAATATCGAACAGAAAAATACGCGATACAATGATTGACAAAAAATGCTATTTATGCGGAAGCGACAGGCTTCAGATGATATCCCCTAGTACGCGGGACAGGGAGATAGGTGTCCTAAAATGCGAAGCATGCAAACTTGTCCAGTTGGAACACCCCATAAAAAACATAGAAGAATTCTACGAAAATTCTTTCAGGGAGGAATACAGGATAGTTCCAGAGAAACAGGAGATTGAGGGTTATATAGCAGATGCCGAAAGATGGTTGTCCCAGCTTTCAGATACATATGCTGTACAAGGAAAAACCATCTTGGATATTGGATGCGGAGAAGGATACTTCCTAAAGAAATGTCTAGAAAAAAATGCTATTGTCTACGGCGTTGAACCTCACAAGTTGACTAGGGAGAGGTTGATCAAGGATGGATTCGAGGTGTATGAGAAAAATTCACTAGCTGGGAATAAAAAATTCGACATTGCAACCTGCATGCACGTCTTGGAACACATACCCGATCCGATATCATTCCTGAAAGAAATATCCAAGCTAGTCAAAAAAGGAGGAAGGATTTTCGTAGAAGTTCCGAATGTATGCGATGCCTTGGTCGAACTGTACAAGATTCCTGAATTCATTAAATTTTATTGGCAGGCGGCACACATACACTATTTCTCGAAAGACACCTTGAAAAAGGTATTGTCAAAAGCTGGGATAGGCGATGTCAAGATTAAAAGCACTAGCAGATACGGCATGAGAAATCATGTGAATTGGATGATAAACCGGCGCCCTGGAAACGGAGAAGAATACAGGGAAATATTCACGGATGAACTAAGCCTGCTATATAAAAAAAAGTTGGAAGAAAATGATCTTTCCGACACTCTTTGGGCCGAAATAATAGTCAAGGACTGAAATAAAACACACATGTTCCTTGCGTTAACAGCAGACGATAGATACTGGAATAAGGACGAGGAAATTCTGTTCCTAGGCGAATGGTGTAAGCGTTACGACCGAAAAGATTTGTGGAAGAATTTGAAGCATCACGTGATTCCCTACCACTGGGACGACAGGAAGAAGTATTTTAATGACTATCAATACTGTTTCAAGATTTACGAAAAATACCTTCCTGAACTGGCAAAGAGTCTCAATAATATCCACGGCGAAGCCCATGACACAAGATATTGGCGAATCATAATTGGCTACTGGCTTTTACTTTTCATAGGTGTTACCTACGACCGTTTACTTTCAATAAGAAATGCGGAAAAATCTGGAAAAGCGGATTATACATACCTCCCCAAAAGTTTTGATCCAGACGATTTTATTCCCGACAATCTGAACCAATTCATCGATGATTCTTTTTCAGATGCCTACAATCTGGTGATATACGGGGAAATAATAAAATTTACTGGCGTTATTAAAATCTCATATTTGGAGTTGGAAAGAACAAAAAAAGAGACTAAAGAAGTAACACCATATATATCTAGGAGCTGGCTCAAAAAAGCAAAATCAACTATCTTTAAATATGCCTACAATATGGCTCCTGGGAATTTTAAGCGGGTGGTTTGCGTAAACAGCTATCTTAGGGGATGGGAATTCAAAAAACTCATGCTTTCTCTTAGCACGCTTCCTTTCACTCCGGAAATGACGAACGATAACATCGTGACTGAAAAAATAGACAAAACCTTAAGGAATAGTATTCTGCTCAGCCATAATCAAGATATTTTTGAAAGAATATTGTCCCACACGATACCAATGCACATACCAAAGATATACTTGGAGGGATATCGCAGAGTTTCTGATCATGTAAAGAAAAATTATCCCTCAAAAACCAAACTTATTTTCAATTCAAATTTTCACAGTACCGGAGAAGACTGCAAAATATGGACAGCCCAACAGGTTGAAAATGGATCGAAACTCGCGCTTGCCCAGCACGGCGGCTACTACGGAACGGCGAAAATGCTTGATTCGGAAAATTACGAACTCGAGATTTGCGATAAATTCTTATCTTGGGGGTGGAAAGATTCCAATAACAACAAGATAGTTCCGCTGCGCAGCGGATACCTGTCAGAGGCGGCAAAAATAAAAAACAATAATACAAATGGACATATTTTGTATGTATTAGTATCATTGCCGAGGTATTTTTACAGGTTTTTCTCCTCTCCGATAGGCCCCCAGATGATCAATTATTTTGATTATCAAAGAAGTTTCCTAGCCCACCTAGATGATAGTGTCAAGACGAAAATAAAAACAAGGTTTTATCCGGGCGATTACGGATGGAACGAAAAAGTCCTTTTCAAAGAAATGGGATCACCAGGGGGTCTTTCTGATTCGAGTGTTCCTTTTTTGGAAGACATTCAAAACAGCAGATTGACAATTATTACATATAATTCGACATGTATTTTAGAGTCCTTCACGGCCAATCTGCCGACCTTGATCATATGGGATCCCAATTACTACGAGATTAGAGATGATGCCAGCGATTATTTTTCAATGTTGCATAATGCAAACATACTGCACTATACCCCCGAATCGGCAGCATCTTTTGCAAACAACATATACGAGACTCCGATGAAATGGTGGAAATCTAAGGAAGTACAAAACGCAAGAAATTTGTTTTCAGAAAAGTTCTGCAAAACTGGAAACGATTGGGTTTACAGGTATACAGAAAAATTCAAAAGACTTATAGAAAACATACAATAATAATGGAGCCTAAGAATAAACAAAAATAATTATATGGAGGAATAATATGAGCGTTAAAAATGTATTCATAATCGCGGAAATTGGAATAAATCACAATGGTGACATCGGGATAGCCAAAAAACTTATTGATATGGCAAAACACACCGGTTGCGATGCTGTAAAATTCCAAAAAAGGACTATCGAAAAAGTTTATACTAAGGAACTCCTAGATTCACCAAGAGTGAGTCCGTGGGGCAATACACAGAGGGCTCAGAAAGAGGGGCTTGAACTGAGCGAAAGTGAATATGACGAGATAGATGATTACTGTAGGAAAATGGATATAGAGTGGTTTGCATCTGCCTGGGATATGGAAAGCCTGAAATTCCTTGAAAAATATGATCTAAAGTATAATAAGGTTGCATCCACAATGATAATATGGAATGATTTTTTGAGAGCTGTAGCCAAACAAAAAAAACATACTTTTATATCGACTGCGATGTCAGATTTAGAAATGATAGATAATGCTGTAAGCATATTTAGAGAAGAGAATTGTCCGTTTGAACTTA